>JAUWJP010000175.1 GCA_030607635.1 Candidatus Aminicenantota bacterium | reverse complement strand
TAAGAGAAGTGTTCCCTTTGAATGAAGTATTCCCGTTGAATAAAAATAAATAATAACCTGTATTAAAAGAGTTCTGGAAATGGACCCAGAAGATTTCAAAGACAAAAAAAATACGGAAGAGGAAGAGAAGCCCAAGGCAGATCCTGTTGAAGTTAAAAAGGCCGGGAATGTTATACAGTTTTTTAAAAAATCTTTCTCTCTGATAAAGCTCTACCCTTCAGGAAATCCCTCCGTTGAAAAATCCATAGATCTATTCAATAACCAGATGGGAGAATTTCTTAGCGAATATGAAGAATTAACAATACAGGTGGGAGAATTCAGTTTTTCTTACAAGGGAGAAGTAGTCTTTCAGGATGAGGAAAGAAGGAGCAGCCTTCCCTTTCTATTTTATAGAGACGGGCTAAGAGAGTTATCTTTTCATAAGGGCCTGGATAAAGAAGAGCTTCATAAATTTTTTAGGACCATAAGTGAAGTTTCTGACCTTCCTGCAGAAGATGCTGATATTGTTAACGCTGTTTGGGAAAAGGATTTTAATCATATTAGATATTATTCCATTGATGACTTTCTCGACCAGGATATTGGAGAACCGACAGAAGATATAAGCATTTTTGGTAAAGCGGGATTTGCTGAGGGGAAGGCGGAAATGACTCCAGAAGATGAAAAACTCTATGAAAAAAATCTTAGTTTAGGGATACAGGAGGGAAGAGAAAAAGGAGAGGGAGAAGACGAAGGAGAGGGCATGTTTCCTGGTACCACGGTGGGTGCTGTAAACAGGGATGGAATTCCTGAGATTGAGTCCATGCTCTCAGAAAGTCGGAAGACTCCTCATTTGACTGAGCTTACAGATTTGCTCTTTGAACTCCTTTTTTGTGAGGAAAAAGAGGAGCAATTCGCGGCTGTTACAGACGTCCTTGGTGGATGCCATCAAAAAGTCCTGGAAAAAGCTGATTTTTCACTGGCTCTTTCGATTTTAAACAGGGTTGAAGAGTTAAAGAAAATTATCTCTGCTAAATCTGAGGAAAGGGCGAAATTGCTGGGGAGAATCTCAGATAGCGCTGTAGCGCCTGATGCTATCGCTAGCTTGAGAAAGATGTACTCAGAGGGACAGGTCACAGATTTTGACACTTTCTTCGGATATCTGGAAAATCTGGGTGCCGGCGCTTTTCCGGTTGTTGCCGCGATTTGGGAGGATTCAAAATTCCCTTTTTCCAGGCAGAAGGCTTTAGCTTTTTTGAAAGAAATCGGAAAACAGGACTTAAACTCTCTTCTCAACCATGCCCGTGGACAGTCATCTTCTCTGACAAGGGAAGTTATGAGTATATTGGCGACCTCAGGCGAAAGAGCGGATATATCCCATCTTGAAGATTTCGTCAATCATCCGGATAAAGCAATAAGGCTTGATGTTATCCATGCCCTCGGAAAATCTGGAGATGAAGCTTCCAATAAGATCCTGTTGAGATTTCTTTCTGATAAGGATACAAAAATTCGCACAGCAGCTCTCAGGAACCTTAAATATCTTGGAGGTGACGCTGCATTAGATTATGTTAAGCAGATGGCCCATGAGAAGGATTTCAGGGAAAAAAGCAAGCGGGAGAAAGATGCTATCCTAAAATTTTTAGCAAGCACTAAAAGCGGAGAAGTTAGTGCTTTCCTCCAGTCCATTTTGAAAAAAAGGAAGATTTTCTTCCCTTATAAGACGAATGAGACTCGCCTTTGTGCGGTTTCTGCCCTGGGAGTAATGGCTACTCCTGAAGCTGCGGATATACTTAAGGAGGGGACTAAGATACGAAATAAAGCCATTCGGCAAGCTTGTAATCTTGCGCTGACGAAAATAGCATCAGAGGAAGAGTCAAAAGAAGATACCAAAGAAGAACCGAAAGAAGAGCCAAAAGAAGACAGCAACGAAGAGCAGGATGCTTAATTATGGAAGAAAAAGATCAGGAAGTAAGAAAGGATTACATCGAGGGAGCTAAGAAATCTCTATCTAAGATAATAGAAGAGATATTTATCCGTTTTTCCTCAGCGATGAAGGTCGCTCAAATCTATGAGCCCAATAATCTTACTTTCATCAGGCAGATTAATCTTCTCTTCAACTTAATTCAAAATATCCTACAAAAAGAAGGGAAGGCCGTATTCCAGTTCCGGGAAAACACCTTATTTTTCAACACTACTCGAGTCAAATTTGATTTTAGCAGCTACCACAATTTTAAATTCTTAGCTGATGAATTCAGAGAAAAGGAGATAGGGACGCTTGGTTTCAACCCTGGCTTGAGTGAGAGTGAGCTGACGCAGTTTATTACTCTTTTTATAGATGACGAGGTAATAAAAGAGAACCCTTTTGAAGATTTCGAAGCCGTATTAAAAGAGAGCGGAATTGGCCATATATTTTTGGAGAAGATGCATTCTCTTGAAGTGACCGGGGGTGCGAGAGAAGAGGAACTTCAGAAATCCGCCATAAAAGTCTTTTTCAAGAGCATAACCCACCTGAAAGAAGTCGTCGAGAGAGAAAAAAAGAAAAAAAGGATTTGGTTAAAAACCACTCGAAGACTGATGCAGTCCATAATTAATCTTGTAAGTCAGAATGAATCTTTCATGATAGGCTTAACAAATATAAAAAATTATGATGAATACACTCTCAATCACTCGACCAATGTAACCGTCTTATCTATTTGTTTTGGAAGAAGATTAGGTCTTGAAAGAAAAGAATTGGTAGACTTAGGAGTAAGCGCTTTTTTTCACGACATGGGAAAAGTAGAGATTCCTGAAGAGATTCTGAATAAACCCGGTAAGCTCGACGATAATGAATTTGATATAATGAAAACTCATTCGTGGCAAGGTGCGCAAAAACTGGCTTGCCTTAAAGAATTGAGTATTCTTCCGGTAACTGCCATTAATGTAGCCATGGAACACCACATCTGGGCAAACCTCGAGGGGGGCGGATATCCTAAATACTGGAAAAAGGATCATACCGATTTCTTCAGTAAAATTGTTAAAATATGCGATTTTTTTGACGCTGTAACGACCGAAAGACCCTATAGATAGAAGACCGCAACTAGAGAAAAGGCCACAAGCTGGATGCTGGAGAAAATCGGGACAGAATTCGACACTATCTTGCTCAAGGGTTTCGCCGACATGGTAGGAATTTATCCTATTGGATCGCTTGTTGTCCTTAACACCAAAGAGTGGGGCATCGTGATGGAGACAAGCGTGGATGTGGCTTATATGACCTGCCCTAAAGTGAAAATTATTGCTGATAAGGATGGCAATAAGATTGAGGGCGGAATTATCGACCTGGCAGAGAAAGATCCAAAAACAGAAAAGTTTAAAAAGAAAATCGTAAAAACCTTGGACCCTTTTAAATACGATATCAACGTCTCTGAATACTTTCTGGCTCAAGGCGCATAAAAAGAGCTCCCCCGGATTCCCCCTTCCTTTTTGACAGGTATGCATTTCATGAATATAATCGATTTCACTTTGGTTAAACACAACATCGAAGTAAGAAGTAATTCTTGAGGAGGAATAATGAGAAGTTTTAAAACTAAATTTTCTTCTGCCGGAACTTTTCTCATGATAGCTTTAATTATGGTGGCTTTTCTCCTGATATTCTCAAACTGTCAAAGTACGTATGGTCCACCTGCCCGGGAGACTTATCCTTCGGTTGCTCGAAAGACCTCTCCTCAACAGGCCTATCCACCGGCTGACCTCGTTTTATTCAACGGAGTTATATATACTGCTGACCCTGGTAATCCTGAATCCTGCGCTCTGGTCATCACCGGAAACAAGATTACGGCTGTTTGTGGACATAACAGTGAAGTAGGGAAATACATAGGAGATAAGACCAGATCTATTGATTTAGCGGGAAAATTTGTCACGCCGGGAATTATCGACGGCCATGTCCATTTTAACGGGGCTGGAGCTCTGATAATTGACGCGAATTTAATGACCGTTTCTGATGAGGAAGGATTGAGAAAGGAGATCCGGAGAGTTGTTGGAATTCTGGATGATGGTGAATGGATAACCCGGGGGCTCTGGGGTGCCTATGAAAAGTGGGCTTTAGCAGATGCTGGAGAAAAAGAGTCGGAAAAAGAGGGATTATGGCGTCCAAGCAGAACCATGATAGATGATTTGACGCCGAATAATCCCAGTTTTCTCTGGCGCTATGATTTTAAAGAATGGCTGGCCAACACAGCGGCCCTCAGGGCGTCAGGTCTGGATAAAGAAATTGTCGAAGGGATGGAAGTAGGTGAGGACGGCAAACTGTCGGGAATAGTTTTCCAGCCCTCTCCTGCCTTTGATAGAATGGTTAAAGCGAGGAAGCCAAAATCTCATAAGAGGCTTTTGAATGAGAACCGGGCTGCTCTCCGGGGTTTGAGGGAATCAGGTATAGTTGAAGTCCAT
>JAUWJP010000171.1 GCA_030607635.1 Candidatus Aminicenantota bacterium | reverse complement strand
AGGTATCAAAGTTTCCGGCAGTAAAATATCCTATAGTTAACAGAGAAAAGGCTATGAGGAGCATTTTTCGGTAGCCCAGTCGGTCAGCCAAGGCTCCCCCCAAGATGGGCAAGACATAAGTCAAAGCGTAGACAAATCCTTGAAGGAGTCCAACCGATTGCTCCCGGAAATTGAGTTCTTTAACTAAATAAACAGCCAAAAGAGCATTCAGACCATAATACGCACCTCGCTCGAAAAGCTCCATCAAGTTACCTACCCAGAAAGTCCGCGGAAATGTGGTTAGAATGTTCTTTTTCTTAACTTTTTTTTCCATCTCTCACTCCTCTTAATCTAAAGTCAAATTCAGGTGTTTTATTTTACAAACCCTACGAAAAACTTCCTGTAAATATTTATATATTTCATAAGGTGGGCTTGATGAATCAAGCCCCTACATGATAAATCAAGCAACCCACAAATAATTACCAACAAATAATTATATATATTGCAAAAGGTGGGCTTGATGAATCAAGCCCCTACACAATGAACCGAGCCCCTACACAATAAATTAAACCCCTACATACTTCTATTTTAAGATTTTCATCGCTCTATCGAGGTCTGAAACATCAAGAATAACAGCAGTGCTGCCTGCTTTCTTAGCGACGGTTCCATAGCAATATTCGATATTGATTCCCTTGTTTCCCAACTTGGAGGCAACTTCAGCTAGCGCTCCGGGTCTGTTTTCGAGTTCAACCTTGAGAACATCCCTCAAATCTATCGTATAATCCGCTTTGGATAGTACTTTCATGGCTTTGTTAGTATTTTTCACATAAAGCTTGGCTGCATCCTGGAAGACTCCAATAGCTTCGATGTTAACCTTATTCTCAGCTAAATAACTGCACAGCTCTCCTAAAGTGGAAGGACGGTTTTCCAGGACAATAAAAATCTCGGTAATTTTTTCCATGTTTTCCTCCATTTTTTATTGAATATCCATGTTTATATTAACCTGATTTATTCATAAATTATGCCGACACCAATATTTATTTTCATTGATATCTACTCGTTACGCTGATTTCACCTCTAGCAGAACATTTAATCGGTCTCAAATGCGTTTCTTTTTATTATATGTCGCCATAATTTACCCTTCGGGCGGGCCGATTTCACCGCATCTGCTTCGTTACAGGGCATTTGCAGTGAAGAACCACAGCCGCATACCCTGTGCCTCGCATCTGCGGCAAACTCGATCCGTGAATAATCCAGGTAAATTAATTCTTGCCAGTGTTGCCCATGGGGTCAGACATGCAAAACTTGTAAAACTTTAATCTTAAACATTTAATGACGCCAAAGCTAGAACTCTAAGAAATAAACAAAAAAAACGCAAGTTTTGCAAGTCTGACCCTAATCATTTTGCTCTTGAATAGGCTTTCAAATACTGAGCCCGAAAATAAGCATCAGCCTCGCCAACGCCTTTAAAAGTTAGCTCTTGCATTTTAAAAGAAAGCTCTCCTTTGAAATCATCGATCGTTGCATTTTTATGCTTCTCCATCCATGCCTCAACTTCGCTAAGAATATTTTTTATAACCTCGAATTTTTGCTCATACAGGATAGTGCAAACTTGAACGGCTGAAGCTCCTGCCAGAATTTGCTTAATCACATCTTCAGCTTTGCGCACTCCCCCAGAAGAAGCTACATCGCAATCAACTCTTCCAGCTAGAAGAGCCACCCATCTAAGGGATTGATAGAAATTTCCTTTGCCGATTATATTTCTTGTCTTGAGGTTTTTTACATCAATATCAGGTTCAACGAACCAGTTGAAAAGGACAAGCGCATCGCAGCCAGCTCTTGCCAGCTTATATCCTAAGTAAGGAATAGAAGTAAGCTGTGACATCAATTTTACGGCTACCGGGATAGAAACAGCCTTTTTGACTTCTTCCAGGATCTTCAGATGATATTCCTCGTATTCTGCTCCAGGAGAATCAAGGCTAATAGGAAGAAAATATATATTTAGCTCCAGTCCATCAGCCCCGGCTTCCTCGAACTGTCGGGCATAGCTTGGCCACAGCCTGGGTGATTGACAATTAATGCTGGCTATAATCGGGATATTTATCTCTTTTTTTGCCTCCTCGATCATCTGACATATTTTCTCTGGAGCATATTCCAACAATCCCCCTCTTCTCAAATAATCAAGGGCTTCAGGATAGATAATACCATCTTCTCCTTCAATATTTTCTCTTATAAGAAATTGCTCCTCAAACAGGGACTTCAGAACCACTGCTCCTGCACCGGCGTCATAACACCGAATGATTCCTTCAGTGGTTTTTGTCAAATCGCTGCTGGAAACGATTATCGGATTTCGGAGTTTTAATCCCATATAAGATGTGGCCAAATCTGCCATTCTCTCCTCCGTTATTTTATTTCGAATTTTATTTGGTCGGGAATAAAGAGTGAGGGCACTTGATGCTTTTTCAACTCGTTATTGATCTTTTTTACTGTTTGGCCCAAATATTGATTCGCTTCAGCCATGCCAGATTTATATTCTTTCTCCAGCTCATCAAAATACTGCACCTGTGCCTTTGTAGGCGAGGCATTCACTCCGTCTATAGACCCGAAAAGATTCCTCAGTCTTTCCCCGAGACGCGCCTCCGCACTCAAACGAGACCCTCCTTCAGGACGGGCTAGAATGTTTTGGATGGATTTAATTTTCTTCAGGTGATTATCTACAGCCTCCAAAACTTCTTTCGGAAATCTTTCTTCTTGTTTTTTAATGGTTTTTTTCCTCGCTTCAAGCTGCTCCTTCAGCATATCCAGAGCGCTAAGTCCATCGTTTACAAAAGACTGCATGTCTCTGATTCTGCGAGTGTACTCTAGCTGAAGAGCAAGGTCATCCGAGGAAACATTAACCGTAGGGTCAAGTTGGACTTTAATAGGCTTTTCATAGATCTGATCTTTTAAAGTAAGCCGCACCGAATAAATATCAGGTAAAACCTGTGGTCCTCTAGGGCCTCTACCAAAAAAATCCTCTTCTGCTTTACGTTCTCCACGAGGCCGGGCAGCCTCGAAGCGGAGATCCCAGGCAATCCGGTTCAGACCAGCTTCTCTTGGAAAATTTTTCAGTTCCCGGATGACCTTTTCTGATTTATCCAGGATCTCAATCTTTATTTCCGCTTTTTTATCCAGCTTTTCTTGCAGGTAATAGGTAATCAGCGCGCCGTAGGAAGGATTAGGCCCTCTGAAAACCTTATCCCCTATTCCATAGCGGGTGGGTTTAGATGTATGGCGCGTTGCTGGACGAACAGCGAAGAGATGTGCTTGCTTTCTAAGCACATTCGAAGATATCTCCTGAAGGAACGACACATCATCAAAAATCCAGATGCTTCTCCCATGAGTTCCAAGGATGAGATCGTTCTCTTTTGAGTGAATCAGGATATCGTGCACTGCAACCGTGGGCAGGTTTTTCATATGGAGCTTCATCCATTCGTTTCCGCCGGTAAATGAGACATAAAGCCCTAACTCTGTTCCAGCGTAAATAACTTTCGGATTCTTTGGATCTTCCCTTAACACCCAGACATAGGCATTATTAGGAAGATCTCCGGTAATATTCTTCCAGGTTCGCCCAAAATCTGTCGTTTTAAATACATAGGGACCGAAATCATCCAGCATGTGTCGGTCAAAACTACAATAGGCTACTCCCGCCGATGTGCTGGACGGCTCGACGTGAGACACTGGCGAAAAAGGCAGCAATTTAGGGACCTTATCGATGACATTTTTCCATGTTTCGCCACCATTCACAGATACATGGAGATTGCCATCATCGGTTCCTGCCCAGAGGACTCCGGGCTGAATCGGCGATTCCGATAAGCTGATTATGGTGCAATGGAATTCTGCCGTGGTGTTTTCTGGCCAGACTGGACTACCAGCAGATTTCTGTTTTTCCGGATCGTTCGTCGTCAAGTCGGGGCTTATAATCTCCCAGTTAGAACCAAAATCAGTGGATTTAAACACCACGTTTCCCCCTACGTATATTGTTTTCAAATCATGAGGAGAGGGAATTATAGGTGCGTTCCAGTGGAACCTGTATTTAAGAGTGGAGGCTGGCGCTCCATCCGCCCGACGCGCCTGAGGACTGACATTTTGCTGCTCACGGGTTCTCATGTCTGTTCTCATCACGTTGCCTCCCTGGGACTCGGTCAGGAAAATCTCAGGATTTTTAGGATGGGCGACGATATGAAAACCATCGCCAAAGCTGATCATCCTCCAATCGTCATTCAAAATTCCAAAAGGCTCTTTGTTGCGGCTCGGTCCATACCACGTACCGTTATCCTGAAGTCCTCCACCTACATAATAGAAGGGCTGGCGGTTATCGGCATATATCTGGTAGAACTGGCCTATAGGAAAGTTGTTGACGTATTCCCATCTTTTTCCTCTATCATAGGAAACACCTATGCCTCCATCCTGTCCCTGCCAGATTCGGTT
>JAUWJP010000210.1 GCA_030607635.1 Candidatus Aminicenantota bacterium | reverse complement strand
TCTTTGGCATACTTTAAGCTCGACTCCAAAGCCCCGGCAGCAATGCCTAAAGAAAATCCGGCGATACTTACTCGCCCTCCGTCCAAAATGGCCATAGCTTGCTTATAACCATCCCCTTCTTTCCCGATGATGTTCTCAACAGGAACTTTTACATCTTCAAAAATAAGTTCAGAAGTATCGGCAGATCTTACACCCAACTTATCTTCCTTTTTCCCAGGTTTAAAGCCTTCCATTCCTTTCTCTAAGATAAAAGCAGAAATGCCCTTCCTTCCTTTCTCTGGATCAGTAACAGCCATAACCACCATGATTTCAGCTAAAGAACCGTTGGTGATGAAAAGTTTCGACCCGTTGAGCACCCAATAATCTCCCTCTTTTCGAGCTTTAGTTTTTAAAGCCGCTGCATCGGAACCAGCCTCTGCCTCAGTAAGTGCCCAGGCTCCCAAAGTCTGTCCAGAAGCCAGTCTTGTCAGATACTTTTTCTTTTGTTCTTCACTCCCGAAGAGATTGAGATGATTTGAACAGAGCGAATTGTGGGCTGCAACAACCAAGCCAACAGAAGGATCTACTTTGGAAATCTCTTCCAGAATAATGACATAATCCACATTAGAATAGCCTGCTCCCGAATATTCTGGAGGAATGACAATGCCCAGCAATCCCATTTCTCCCAATTTCTTTGTCAGCTCCTCCGGCCATTTCCCTTTTTCATCGCTCTCCTTAACAAAGGGAAGAATCTCCTTATCGGCGAAATTTCGGATTGAGTCTTTTAATATTTCTTGTTCTTGAGTGAATAAAAAATCCATTCTTTCTCTTTATTTAAAAAAGATTAGCGGAAAAATTTAGGAAGATACGCACTTCCCTCCTTATGGCATTAAAATGATCTCCTTTTTCCTTTTTCATATTACTTTTAAGCTTTTCAATAATCAAGAAAAATTTGGTGGGATCAGACCTTTAAAACTTTTATTATTTGTGATGGAGAAATATTCTAGCTTCAAAAAATAAATATTAAGAAAACTCATAAAGAACTTCCTTAAAGGTCTCCTTTAAAGATCAGGACCGTTCGGCGGTCTTGGTTTGACATGATTATTCAAATCGTCTAAATTTAAGGCATGATTGTAGGAATATTAAAGATTATCATTTATGCCTTCTTTGCCTATAGTGCCTACATGTTCTTCCGTTTTTTCAAGGCTTTGAACAAAGCGAGCAAGCCTCCAAGAGCTTCAAAAGGCACTTCGGGCATAATGGTTAAAGATGATATTTGTAATACCTATCTTCCAAAAGAAAATGCAATCAGGGAAGTTTATGAAGGAAAAGAATATTATTTCTGTTCGAGTGAGTGCCGCCAGAAATTTTTAGAACAAAAAAAATCTCAGTAATAATCCAATTTATTTGTAAGAGCAAAAATGTGGGCTTGATGAATCAAGCCCCTACATAAGAAAAACCCCCGCGGATGAATCAAGTCCCATCAAAGAATCAAAAGCCTACAGAAAATGTTCTTCAACTTACTAATAATCAGAGTAAGTTACCTGGAAATCTTTGAATTCCCCTTTATAATCTTCCCAGTTGACATCGACGTTCTCCACCTGGGATAAAGGAGGACCCTCGTTCAGCTTGCTAATTAACTCTTCAATTTTTTCTTTATCCCCTTCGGCTAATACTTCTACCTGACCACTCCTTATGTTTCTTACCCAACCTGTTAGATTAAGTGAAGAAGCCCATTTTTGAGTATGATCACGGAAAAAGACTCCTTGAACTCTCCCTGTAACGAAAATATGTGCCCTTGCCTTCATTTGAAACATAAAATATGTTAGCATATCCCTCGGCAAATAGTAAATAATTCGGGATTCTCAATAATAATAATTTTTTTAAGAATAAAAATTTGAATCCCAAAAAAATTCTTCTTTCCGTAGCAGGACACGACCCCACATCAGGAGCAGGTATCTCACTCGATTTAAAAGTTTTCCAGCTCTTAGGCTTCCAAGGAATGGCCGCTCTAACCTCCATAACATCTCAGAACACTAAGGGCGTTAGGAAAGTTCATTGTCTCCCCCCTGATCTCCTCTGGGACCAATACCAAACACTTTGCGAAGACATTTCTTTCTCAGGGATTAAAGTCGGGATGGTCGGTTGCAGAAAAAACATAGAAGTTATAAAGCGCATCTTAACCGATAATCCGAACATCAAGAAAGTTGTAGACCCGGTCTTTAAATCCAGCTCAGGTGCTTGGCTTTTAGAAAAGGATTCAATCCCAGATTACATCTCTGAGATAAAAGGAAAAGCCTCTCTCCTCACTCCAAATTTAGAAGAGGCCAGCCTGATATCCGGAATAAAAATCAAAAACACAGAAGATATGAAAAAAGCTGCCAAAAGCATTTTCAATCTCAGCAGCATTCCCTGTTTCATAAAGGGAGGACACTTTCCAAAACAGATGGTCAATTTGCTTTATGACGGGTATGAATTTCAGTCTTTTAAAAAGGAAAAAATCAAAAAAAAGGTCCATGGAACAGGGTGTTTTCTATCCTCAAGTCTTCTGGGTTACATGGCAAAAGGAAATTCCCTGGAGAAAGCGTGTCTTTTAGCAACCCAGCTTACCCACAAAGCCATAAAGAACGCGATTCAAATCGGTCAGGGACAAAACATCATTTCTTTTTAAATAAGTAAAAAAAGGTGGGCTTGATAAATCAAGCCCCTATAACATACAAAAATCCAATAAATAACCATAAGAACGGCCAAAAGTGCGGGCTTGATAAATCAAGCCCCTACAATATGAAGAATTAAAAAGGGAAAAGGTTACTCTTTCATCAAAAAAGGAGCCTATCCCCTTTTTTACTGCCTCTTTTTTTACTTGAAGGGCTTTAGTATTAAGATTCCTACTCCTTTTTCTTGGATGTCACCAGGGTCGAAGAGCATCGGATGGTACTGGCCTTCCAGCCAGAGGGAGATCTGATCATCGTAAAACCGGTCGAGAAAATGGCCGCTTTCGCCAGAGCTAAGGACACAAACAGAATTTCGAAAATCAGATAAATCAATAATTTGACGATAAGAAACTCCCGAATTTTTTTTCAGAGATGTGGAAAAAGATACTCTTACAGTAAAAGCATCGCCAGCCATAGGGTAAGGACCACGGTTTAAAAACTTCAAAAGAGGGACATCACCCAGTGGATGTCGGAAGCGAAGGGAATTTATCTTCATCCAATCCCATTTATCTGGGGAGCCGTATTGCTTTTCGAGCCACTTATAAGCCTTCTCCAAGCTAATCTCTATTATTTCCTCTCTTGTCTCTACAGTTTGAGTCTCCTTTTTATCAAACCAAGGAGAGAGTGGATCAGAAAGGATTCTGAGAAGTCCTGCCTGCTTACGCCTGAAAAGCGAATTAAATTTTTCGTAATCTTCGCCGAGGTCGTCTTTGAAGACCTCCTCGTGGAAAAAATCTATGAAAATTTTGTATAGAGCAGCTCCTTTTCCTGAGGACATACGCAAATCCCAGCTCTTTAGGATTTCAAGAGCATCTTTTAATTCCTTTTGTGCTGTCTTTATTTCCCTGATATAAGAAAGAAAAAACTCTCCCTTTTTTGAAAATATATCATTCTGGATTATCTTCAATGTTTCTATGCTGTGTTTTTCCTTCTGAAGGAGCAGTTCTTTTATTCTCTCTGCCCTGAAAGGAGCATCCCAATCAACGCTCATATAATGAGGAAAATCATCAGGAATGATTTTATTGTTGGCAGTGACGATTAATCCGTTCTCGGGATTATAGAGATTAGGTTTTTCTTCCTCTTTAAGAAAACCTTTCCATCTGCCTTCCTCTTTCCAGCCAGGATAAGGAAAAAGAGCAG
>JAUWJP010000238.1 GCA_030607635.1 Candidatus Aminicenantota bacterium | reverse complement strand
AGGTCTGTCCTACCAATGGCCTCCAGCCGGCACTGGCAGAAGCCGGGCCAGAAGGAATCTGGACTCCTATCCTTGTCGCTAAGATTGGCTATTGTGAATACTACTGCTCTCTCTGTTCTCAGGTTTGCCCTACAGGAGCTATACAAGAACTCACCGTAGAAGAAAAAACGAAAATCAAGATTGGGTTAGCTTGGGTCAACAAAAATACCTGCATTCCCTATAACTTGGGCACTCCCTGTATCGTCTGCGAGGAGCACTGCCCTACCTCTCCAAAAGCAATAAAGCTTGTGAAAACAGAGGTTAAGCTTCCTGATGGAACCATAAGAACTCCATTAGTTCCAGTCATTAATACAGATCTCTGCATCGGCTGCGGAATTTGCGAAACCAAATGTCCCATCGTTGATGAACCTGCGATTTATGTAACAAGTGTGGGAGAAAGCCGCTCCGAAACGAACCAGCTCCTCCTTGATATAATAAAAGGGGAAGAAGAACTCTTTTAGAAAATAAAAGAAGGGTGAGATTGCCACGCTACGCTTGGAAAGGCAGATAGCCACCCTCCCTTCGGTCGCTCGCCGTGACAATGTAACGATGATAACTGCGTTTGTATTAGGTACGAACTAGCTTCTAATCAAATCTCCTTTTTTACGGAGTGATTTCGAACTCCACTGTCTCCAACACCTCATCGTCTGGGCCGATTATATCCACATGCCAGTCTCCAATCTCATGAGCTTGGATTGTTTTTGAGGTCCAGGTGCGCCAGCTAGCAGCTTCTACTGAGAGATTTACTCTTGCCCTCTCGACATCTCCGTAATACCAGACATGGGCGATCTCAATGGGTTCTTGAGCCCCGACAATCTTTGTAAAGCAGTAGAGCTTCGCCACCGCAACCTCAAAGCTGTCTCCGACATCTATGGGTTCCCGGTCGACTACATCCCGACAGATGACAGCTTCTGCCACTTCTACAGCCCCAGCCTCCTGAGCTTTAATGGTAGCTACCTGGTAGAAGATAACTGTGGTCAGCATGGCTAGGATTAAAAGCACGTAAGGAAGTCTCTTCACAATGGCCTCCTTTCTTGAAACGGTAATTGTGAATATTTCATAATTTTATTCGATTCAATTTAAGCATAAATAGCAGCTTTTGGCAATGAAAAAATAGGGAACGTCCCTCATTCTGAGGTAATCTTTTTTAATTCTTCCTTTAAGTAAGGAATAACCTGAAACAAATCGCCGACAACTCCGAAATCGGCAACTTTAAAAATAGAGGCCTCAGAATCTTTGTTAACAGCTACGATGAATTTTGAGGAAGACATCCCTGCCAAATGCTGGATGGCCCCCGAAATTCCAAAGGCTATATAAAGATCAGGAGAAACGGTTTTTCCAGTTTGGCCGACCTGATGCTGATGATCTATCCAGCCAGCATCTACTGCAGAGCGGGATGCTCCCACAGCTGAATTAGGAAGGAGAGAAACGAGATCCCTAAGAAGATCAAAATTATCTGACCCTTTCATCCCTCTTCCTCCTGAAACCACAATTTTAGCCTCGGTCACATCAATTTCTGCTTCTTTCTCTCTCAGGATCTCGAGTGCTGGAGCTTTTATCTGATCTTCAGGAATAACCACCTCTTTTCTAATCACTTCCCCCTTTTTCTCTCCTGGTTCTCCAAGAGGAAAAACATTTGGCCTGAGCGTCGCCATTATTGGTGAAGATTTAAAACGCAGGGTTACAAAGGCCTTACCAGCAAAGATGGGACGGACGACCTCCAATTTCCCGTCTTTCGCAATCGTTCTGGTGCAGTCAGAAGCCAAGCCCACTCCCAGCTTGGCGGCCAGCCGAGGAGCCAGATCTTTGCCCATCGAGCTTGCGGAAAAGAGGATAACTTCTGGCTTTATATCCTCCACTAAGGAAAAAAGGGCCTGAGAAAAACCCGCGGCAGAATAATGGCTGAGGAGAGAATTTTCCACAACATAAACCTTTGAGGCCCCGTATGGCAAAACTTCGTGAGCGAGACTCTCCATATTGTGGCCGACAAGAACAGCATTTGCCTCTGTGTTTAGATCATCTGCTCTTCTTTTCCCTTCTGAAAGTGCCTCCAAGGAAGATTTTTTGACTTTACCCTCTCTCACTTCTATAAAAATTAAAATCATTTTATCCCTCCTCTTAGATAACCTTGGCTTCGTTGTGCAAAAATTCCACCATTTTCTTTGCCGCTTTCTCAGGTTCCTCCTCTATGATTTTTCCTGCCTGTCTCGGAGGAGGACTTTCCATCTTGGCCACCTCCAAAAGGGGAGTAATGTCTTCTTCCTTGAGATCCAGGTCTTCAAAAGAAAGGATTGGAATTTCCTTCTTTTTGGCCATCATTATTCCTTTTAATGTTTCATAGCGAGGCTCATTCAATCCTTTCTGTGCACTGATAACTGCAGGTAAAGAAAATGAGACTTTCTCCAAGGCGCCCTCAATCTCTCGATGAGCAGTGCCCTTCGTCCCTTCTATCTCCAGCTTTGTCACTACGTTAACTTGAGGCAAGCCGAGTAATTCGGCAACCATAGAAGGCACCTGGGCATTATCAGTGCCCATGGATTGTTTTCCAAACAGGAGGATACTATAGTCGGAAAACTTTTTCTCTAAAGCGCGGACGATAATCTTCGCCATTCTCAACCCATCGTAAGTTTCAGGAGTATTATCCTTCAAGAGAAAAGCTTCATCAGCTCCCATCGCCAGACATTTTTTTAAAATAATCCGCGACTCCTCAGCTCCAACCGAAAGGACGGTGACCTTCCCGCCTCCTGCCTCTCGTAAACGAAGCGCCTCCTCCACCGCATACTCATCATAGGGATTGAGAACAAAGGTTAGGCCCTCTTCAACAATTGTCCCCGTCTCATGGTTTATTCTTATCTTTGATTCAGTATCAGGAATCCTTTTGACCAACACAAATATATTCACTTGTTCCTCCTTTTTGCATTTGCTTCACTTCGTTCAGCAAGAACGAAGCAAGACAAGGTAGACAATCGAGAAAGGCAATTTTTCCTATCCTGCCCCATTCTTATGGTCTGCTCGTAAGGCTAAGCTAACGGTTTTGCCCAGGAAAAAAGAGACTTCGCAGCTGCTTTGACTTTCTCGCCTCTTCTATCTTTATTGACAATAAATTTCTATCTTGATTTTGATTTAATCCACGAATCTTTTCAAAAGAAGGCTGCCGTTTGTCCCCCCGAATCCAAAAGAATTACTCAGGGCATAATGAACTTCAGCCGGCCGGGCTTTGTTGGGAACATAATCCAGGTCGCATTCCGGATCAGGATGCTCATAGTTGATTGTAGGAGGCATAACCTGATTTTTCAGACATAGAGCAGTGTAGCCAGCTTCAACTCCACCTGCTGCACCTAAAAGATGCCCTATCATCGACTTTGTCGAATTTACGCCAATTTTGTAAGCATGTTCTCCGAAAACTCTTTTAATAGCTCTAGTTTCGATCTTGTCATTATGGTAAGTGGAGGTGCCATGGGCGTTTATATAGTTTATCT
>JAUWJP010000220.1 GCA_030607635.1 Candidatus Aminicenantota bacterium | reverse complement strand
TTCCCATGCCGCTTGAATCTCAGGGAATAACCTGGACTTGCCTTACATCTCCCGGAGTTTATGAAAGTTCGGACACCTTCTCTCTTCAGGTCACGCCCATTCCCGAAGATTGGGAAGAGGATCAGACCAAATCCTTCTTTGAGGAATACAATAATTTCCTAATCTATCTCTGGACTGTCAGGAAAGTTTATCCCGGGCAGTTTGTTCCTTTATTTTACACTCGCAAAAATCCTTCGCTTGTAAGAAATCTCTATCCGAATATGCCTTTGATAAAGGGCTGGCCCGTCATTCTTGAAGAAGAACTAATTTTCAAAGGTTTTGGAAATTATGACCTAAGACTCCGTTTGAATCAGCTCAAATTGTTTCTTAAAGCGGTTATAGATTTTAAACTCGAACTCAATATCCATCAAGGCGGCATGACCAAAGAAATGGCTATTGCCTATATGACAAGATGCGGGTTTCAAACTCAAGCTGAAGCCGAAAGAAAATGGAATCGCATTATTCTAAAGCCTGTCGACACCGCCCACGCTTATGTTGGTTTCCAGGAAATCCTGGACATGGAAAAGGAATACAAAAATCTTAAAGGCGATTCCTTCAGCAAGAAAGAGTTCCTCCAAAAACTGCTCAGCTACGGAGCGCTTCCTATTCGTCATTTGAAGAAAAAAATTCTGGAATAAAAACAGCGGGCTTTCTTTTTTCCATTTTTCACTTTTCCCGGAGTCTCTTTATAAGAGAAAGAAATGGCTCATACCCTTGATGATTCCCATGCTCATTTAGACATGGAGGAATTTGATGAAGACCGTGATCAGGTCGTCCAGAGAGCTTTCCGAGAAGGAATCAAATCCATACTTTGCCCTGCAGATCTTACCGACCCCAAAAGCATACAGAAAACTTTCGATTTAACCGAAAAATACGAGAGTTTCATCGCTGCAGCAGGAGTGCATCCGCATCAAGCTAAATACTTCACTCCGAGCCACACCCAAAGAATAGAGGAACTAGCCGGAGATAAAAAAATCAAAGCTGTGGGAGAAATTGGGCTTGACTTTCACTATGACTTCTCCCCGCGCCAGAAGCAAAAAGAAGTCTTCCGTCACCAGCTCAGCGCAGCTCAGAAATTGGGGCTTCCTGTCGTGGTCCACAGTCGAAATTCAGGTAAGGAAGTGGCTCAGGCCATAGAAGAGGAGCATTTCAGCAAGGGAGGCATACTGCACTGCTTTACCGAAGATTGGACACTGGCAAAGCAAATGATGGACCACAATTTCCTTATTTCTTTTTCCGGGATTCTAACATTTCCCAAGGCCCATCCTTTAAGAGAGATTGCCAAAAAAATACCTCTAGAAAAACTTCTGGTTGAAACTGATTCTCCTTATCTCGTCCCTTTTCCTCTTAAAGGCAAAAAAAAGAGGAATGAACCGGCCCATGTGATAGAAACCGCCAAAGTTCTTGCTGGAATAAAGAAGATCTCTTTGGATAAACTGGTTCGCGCAACTTCTCAAAATTTCGAATCTCTTTTTATGTTTGAAATAAAAAATCCGAGATGCTAAGATAAGGGCGGCTTATTGAATTTTTTTTATTAAAGAATGTTCAGGATCCGGGTGAGGATCATAACAACAAAGACATAATATCCTCCTGCAAAAAGGAGATATAAAAAGGCTTTGGAAGACCCATGTCGTTTAGAAATTAAAGATGAGTGAATTAGCCGGAAATTCTATCAAATCTCGCGTGGAAAAAAGTCCAAGTCTGAGAAAACTGTACAACAACATCATGAAGGATCTGGAAGAAGTAGAGCAGGAGCTCAGACTTTTTTCCCGCTCTCCTAACAAACTCATCTCCGATATCAGCACCTATCTTTTTCAAACAAACGGCAAAAGGATAAGACCTGCACTCTTATTACTTTGTTCTAAATTATTGGGCTATAAGGGAAAAGAACATATCCTCATGTCCACCTTGGTTGAAGCTATTCATACAGCCAGCCTCATCCATGATGATATCATCGACAATTCAAAAATAAGGAGAGGAAGGGAGTCCATCCACGCCAGATGGGGTCCAAACATTACTGTTCTCCTGGGTGACTATCTGTATATAAAGGCCCTTGGCCTCTCTCTACAGAGCAAACACCGCCAGATCATCCAAATTCTAACCAGCATTTCTGCCAGAATGGTCGAAGGGGAACTGACTGAATACTACGTGAGTGGAAATCTGGGATTGGCTGAAAAAGATTACTTGGATATCATCAATAAAAAGACTGCATCTCTTTTCTCCGCTTCTTGCCGAATAGGAGGTATTCTTGGAAAGGCCTCCAAGGAAGAAGAAAATTACCTGGCAGAATATGGTGCAAATCTGGGAATGTCTTTTCAAATAATTGACGATCTTCTTGACTTTACAGGAGACGAAAAAACCCTGGGCAAGCCAATTCTTTGCGACTTAAGCGAAGGCCGTATCACTTTGCCCTTAATATACACTCTGAATAATGACGGCAGAGAAAATAAAAAACGTGTAATTGAGCTACTGAAACAGAAGAATCAGGATAAGCAATCTCTTGAGGAGATTCTCAAAATTGTCAAATCAAACGGTGCTCTTGATTACACGCACAAAAAAGCAGAAGAGTTTTCGCATAAATCCATAGAAATCATATCTCAATTCCCCAAATCTACCCAACAAGAAGCTTTAAGTTTATTATCGGAGTTCATCCTCAAGAGAAGAAACTAGGACCATTATAAAGGGTTAGGGTCAAAAAAACTTTAAAGGAATTCAAGTTATCCTTTATTGTTTGCTCTTTGTGCGTTACTAATTTATGCGCCTCTATAGCTGTTCACCTATGAATACTGTGATGTTCGAGATGAAAAAACCTTCAGAGTGGAAAAGCTAAAAAATGAAGATCCTACGGAAGGGAATTGATGGTTGAAATAGAAGTAAAAATCAGAATTATTGACATAAAAAACCTCGGAGAAAAAATCTTGCAGCTCGGAGCCAAACTGCAAAAAGAACGTTTTTATGAAGAAAACACCCTTTATGATTTTCCTTCAAAGATTCTTTACAAAAAGCGGCAAGCATTAAGACTTCGCAAAATGAATAAGAAATCTTTCTTGACATTCAAAGGGCCACCTCAAAAATCAAGGAAATTTAAAATAAGAGAAGAATATGAAACAGAAGTGAAAAACGAAAAACAATTCAGAAAAATACTAAAATCCTTAGGATTTATTCCTGTCTTCAATTATGAAAAACACAGAACGGTCTACAGAAAAAAAAGCTTGAAAATATCTCTGGATGAAACATCTATCGGAAACTTTATCGAGCTGGAGGGCAAAAGAGGGGAAATTGTAAAATTTGCCAGCGCCCTAGGCGTTTCAAAAAGAAAATTCATCAAGCTGGATTATATCCAGCTTATTAAAAAAGAGTCGGCGAAAACTTAGGTAATTTCTAGAAAAATCTCTCCATCTAAGTCTTATTCCCCTTTTTCTTCTTTTTGGGTTTTTCCTTAGCCTTATCTTTTGGTTTCGCTTTTGGTTTATCTTTAGGTTTCGCTACTTTCTTTTTAGCCTTACCTTTATATTTCTTTATTGGCTCTTCACTTTTTTCTCTTATCTTTTCTCCAATGAAGCCTTCTTCATCCGACTTGCGGACTTGTTCCTTTTTAGGCTCAATAATATCATAGTGCACTAATCCCATATTCACTTCCATCTGGGCTA
>JAUWJP010000278.1 GCA_030607635.1 Candidatus Aminicenantota bacterium | reverse complement strand
GAATAGGAGCCCTTTCCTTTAGAAATTTATTCACAAGCTCTGCAGCAAAATGTTGAGCTTGGGCAGCGCTCCCGCCGGTACCAAAAATCAGAATCTTATGCCCGGCTTTTAGCTTTTCGCCCGAGAGGCTCACCCCTTTTTCGAAAAGATCACCCCTGGCTGCAAAAAAATCCCCGGCAATTTGTCTCCATTCCTCGATAACATTTTGATAATCCATCTTCCCTCCTGGCTAATAATAAAGTTTCTTGAAAATTTTCATTCTAATCCATTCTGTATGATGCTGCTGACTTTACCCATGAGTTGGGAGAGGTTGTCCCTGCCAAATCCCTGAACAGAAACGGGCGGATGAAATATCACTCCCACTTTTCCTTTTTTTGCAAAAAAAGAACCCTTGCGCATGCGTGCGGAGCTTCCCTTTATGCTCACAGGAAATATGGGAACCTGGCTGTTGACCGCCAGGAAGAATCCTCCCCGCTTGAATGGCTGAAGTTTCCCGTCTCGACTCCTCGTGCCCTCGGGAAATATCAGGAAGGAAATGCCCTTCTCTTTTATCATGCGAGTGGCTCGATCTATGCTCTTTTTTCCTCCCTTTAAACTTTTTCTATCAACAGAAACAAAACCCACCTGCCTCATAGCCTGGCCGATAACAGGAATCCTGAAAGCTTCTTTTTTCAGGAGAACTCTAACAAATTGAGGAATGAGCATAAAAAGCAAAGGCCCGTCGATTAAACTCAGATGGTTAGCCATAAAAACATAAGACACTCTTTTATCTATTCTCTCGATTCCGGAAGCATCAAGGCGAATCCCCAATATTTTCTGCCCGACCCAAAAAGCCCACTTGGCGATCAAGATAATAGGCTGAGCAAACTTTATCGGGTAGCAGAAAAGAAGAAGGGGAATGAGAAGAATCGTCAGAAGAGCATAAATAATCAAAAGGACAATTGTTCGCATTCCTTGTTTACGAGATTATAACATAAGTCCTTGAATAAAAGGAGAGCGGGGATCAGTCAAGTATGGAAGGGCGAAAAAAAAGCGACACATTAGGTAATGTACCGCCATGCATAGCTAAAAATTATTTAAATCATGAACCACGTTACTTTGTTCGTGGAGCATGAAGCCAGGATCCATTTATATTGACCAAATCATTATCGAAATCCGCAACAGAATTTATCTGATACATGCCCGCTGTAGGATTAGCGGTATTATAAGTAAAGCTTTCATCTCCGCCGTCCTCTCCGTCTCGTCCTAAGGAAACAATTAAAAAGTCATCAGCGGCTATATCTTCTGCAGGAATACCGTAAACCGAGGCTACGGCTGTGCCTGTATAAACTCGAAAAGGATTCCCCCATTGATCATTTATAGGGCAAACTTTTAAAAACATAGGGGAAATAGAACTTAAGAAATTGCTGCCGGCTTGAAGAGCACCTGATTGATTTCCAGAATCAGGGGCGTATCCAACCGATGTTACATAATCTGCACAGGCGGTGGCCAGGTGGACAATTTGCTTCATAGTTTCTTTTTGTTTAGCTTTCTGTATGGCGACTACGGCATTAGGGATGACAAGCGCTGAGAGGAGCCCGACGATAGCAACAACGATGAGTAATTCAACCAATGTGAAACCCTTTACTTTTTTCAACATTTGAATCCTCTTTTTATATCAAATCCAGAGATAAAATTATACTACATTTAGTTACTAGATAAAAGAAGAGGGCAATACACTGCATAATGTATCGCCCTCTTCCAAGTTTGGAAAGTACTTTAGCGAGTGCCAGCTTGAAATTAGCTACCGGCTGCAGCAGTCCTTGGAGCACTAATCCAGGAACCATTCCACATTACTAAATCATAGTTGAAATGAGCTGCTGCGCTGACAATAAACAATCCAGCTTCAGGATCAGCGGCATCAAAAGCGGTCCAACTCCGACCGTCAGCACCTAGTGCCTTATCACGTCCATAGGAAACAATCAAGAAATCATCTCCAGCTGCTCCAGTAATTCCATAATTTCCATTTACATCAGTACCACAGTAAGCATTATAAAAAGTACCCCACTGGTCGCTAAGGGGAAGGACTTTGACGTAGAAGGGGGAAAGCCCGGTATAGAAGGCGTCGGCGGCTGCGTAAGTACCAGTTTGTGTGGGAGTGACTCCGTTATCGGTAACAAAATCTGTGACAGCTGTGGAAATGACGACTATGTCCTTCATGGTGCTTTTCTGCTTCGCTTTCTGAATGGCGGTAATAGCGTTGGGGATGAGAAGGGCGGCAAGAATTCCGAGGATAGCAACAACGATAAGTAATTCGATAAGTGTAAAACCTCTAATTCTTTTTAACATTTAAAACCTCCTTGGCTCTGGCGACTTTATTGTTCTAGTCCGCCAGAAAATGTTAAATTTGACATTATTTAATGTGCAATCTTTATTTAGCAATTTCTGTGCCAAATTAAAAAAAATATTAACTTATTGAAAATAAAAAGGTTATATTTTAAAATTTCAATTTCCTCACTCCAATATGACATCTTTTGTCTCTCTTTTGACAAAATATGTCACCTATCAGGTAAAATTCTATTATCTCCTTTAATTTTCCTTCTTATGGAGTTTTTCAGGAAGATTTTAAGCCGTATTTATCGATGAGGTACCGCAATGTGCGGTAGCTGACGCCAAGGTGAGAAGCTGTTTCCTTGAGGTTACCGTTCGCCGCCTGGCGAGCCTCTTTGATATAATCCTGGGCAATTTCATCAAGATGTGAATTGAGGTTAAAACCCTGCTGAAAAAGGAGGTTGGTTTCTGGCTTTTTATGGGGTTTTAAAAGTTCTTCAGGAAGGCTATCTTCTGTTATTGTCCCCCTATCCTCGATGGTGACGATTCTTTCTATCAGGTTTTCGAGCTCCCTGACATTCCCTGGCCAAGGGTAGGATTCGAAGATATTCATCACTTCGGGAACAATTCTCTTCATCCT
>JAUWJP010000098.1 GCA_030607635.1 Candidatus Aminicenantota bacterium | reverse complement strand
ATTTGATGCTTCAGGAAAAATACAGAAAAATTAAAGAAAATGAGGTCCGGTACGAAGAATATCAGATAGAAGATGCTGAAATCATCGTTACAGCTTATGGTCTATGTTCACGGATTTCAAAAAAAGCAGTAGAACTCGCCCGGGAAGCTGGAATAAAAATGGGTCTCTTCAGACCCATCAGCCTATGGCCATTCCCCTCAAAACAAATAGAAAAGATTGCATCCAGAGATCAGGTCAAATTCTTCATTTCTATTGAAATGAATGCCGGCCAGATGGTGGAGGATGTCAGATTAGCTGTCTGTGGTAAAAAACCTGTTCATTTTTATGGTCGACAGGGTGGTATCGTCCCGACTCCCCAGGAGGTCTTTAATTCCATCAAGGAACACCTAAAGTAAGGAAGAACACCAATGAAAGAAGGATACGAGCTTATATACAAAAGGCCTAAGACCCTCGTCGACGTACGGATGCACTATTGTCCGGGATGTTTTCATTCAACCATTCACAAATTGCTGATGGAGGTGGTTGAGGAATTGGATATTCAGGATAAGACAATCGGTGTTTGCCCGGTTGGATGCTCGGTGTTTGCCTACGACTATCTGGATGTTGATATGCAGGAGGCTGCACACGGTCGTGCTGCTGCGGTAGCAACTGGAATTAAGCGGATGCTCCCCGACAGAATCGTTTTTTCTTATCAGGGGGATGGCGACTTGGCAGCCATCGGCCTAGCTGAAACCATCCACGCCTGCAACAGAGGCGAAAACTTTACCTTCATTTTCATCAATAACGGTATCTATGGTATGACTGGAGGACAGATGGCTCCAACCACACTGGAGGACCAAGAAACCACAACATCTCCCTACGGCAGAGCGCCAGATAAAGATGGTATGCCCTTGAAAATGTCAGAAATCGTCTCTCAATTTGACATGGTTGCCTATGTGGAAAGGGTCAGCTGTAATACACCGGCAAATACGAGGAAGGCCAAACGGGCAATCAGAAAAGCCTTTGAATTTCAGATGAAGGGCTTGGGCACTACGTTTATTGAAGTCGCTTCCAACTGTCCTTCTGGATGGAAATGTACTCCAGAAGAATCATTAAACTGGTTAAAAGAGCACGTGTTGCCCTACTACCCACTTGGTGTTTTTAAAGAGCCTAGGAAAAAAGAGAGAGGCAATGAGGCAAGACAAACAAAAACGGAATAGTTTTTGTCGTTAGGAGATACAGAGATGTTACAGGAAATGATCTTTTCCGGTTTCGGCGGTCAGGGTGTGCTTTCTATGGGAACGCTTCTGGCCTACGCAGCCATGAAAGAAGGAAAAGAAGTAAGCTGGATGCCATCTTATGGGCCGGAGATGAGAGGCGGTACTACAAACTGCATGGTTAACATCAGTGATCAAATGATTTCTTCCCCCATTGTCAGCGAATACGATGTGGCTGTTGTTCTCAATCAGCCCTCCTTGAAAAAGTTTGAACCTAAGGTTAAAAAGGGTGGCATTCTCATCTGGGAATGCAGCACCATAAAGGAGCCCCCAAGCCGGACCGATATAGACATTTATTCAATCCCGGCCATTGATAAAGCCGCCAACGAACTTAAAAATGTCAAAGTCATGAACATGCTGGCACTTGGTGCGCTGGTCAAAATTAATAAAATCGTTAAGAAAGAATCATTGCTCCTTGCATTAAAGGAGACACTTCCCAAACGCCATCACCATCTGATTCCCCTGAATAAAAAAGCCCTCGAAATGGGAATGAAACTAATAAAATAAGCGAGACAAGCACTAAGGTTTCATTTACCTGTAGGGGCTTGTCTTATGTAGGGGCTTGATTTATCAAGCCCACCTTTTAAATTATATAAATAACCTGATCTTATAAATAAATTGTAGGAGCTTGATGAATCAAACCATGCGAAAGAAATAGGAAAATTTGTTGCAATAAACAATCAAAAAGTCTATAATTACTATCTTAATAATAACTTAAGACATACGGCTGGTTTGGCCTACCTAGCTCATCCAGTTAGTCAAGCTCTTTATTAAAGGAGACAAACATGAAAAGATTCATCCTGGTACTGCTTCCTTTAGTTATAGTGCTCTTTGTCTGTGCGGAAGCAGAAAAAACAAGCATTTTTGGCAACAATTCCTCTCAAGCGCCTGATTTTACGGTCAAAGATCTCAAAGGACGTGAAATTTCGCTTTCTAACTATAGTGGTAAAGTTGTCTTTTTGAATTTCTGGGCAACCTGGTGTAAGCCGTGCAAGGCTGAAATTCCAGATTTCATCGAAGCCTACAAACAATATAAAGATAAAGGAATGGAGATTATCGGGATTTCCGTGGATAGAATAAGCCCGAAATCAGTCCTAAAATTTGCAGAACAATATAAAATTAATTATCCCGTTGTCATGAGTACTAACAAAATCCAAAACGACTATGAACCCGGTCCTTATGTTCCCACAACAATCATTATTGACCAAGAAGGAAAAATAAGGCATAGACATATTGGCTACATGAGCAAAGAAAAACTTAAAGGCTATTTTCTGAAACTGACTGAAGAAAAGTAAAATATGTTTGGGGCTGAAAATATATCCATATTTGTAGCTTTCCTCGCCGGAATAATTTCTTTTCTTTCTCCCTGCATCCTTCCCGTAATTCCCTCCTACTTAGCCTTTATCACTGGAATCTCGCTCGAGGAACTTTCTCAGCAGGAAAGTTTAAAAAAAGTCCGGAAAAAGGTCAGCGCCAACTCCCTGTTGTTTATCCTCGGCTTTTCTATTCTTTTTATTACCCTGGGAGCTTCAGCTACTTTTTTAGGTAAATCTTTATTCAGAAACATCCGTTGGTTTGAAATAATCGGCGGAGTGTTTGTCATAATCCTTGGCCTTCATTTTGCAGGAATTTTCAGGTTGAAATTCCTTGACAGAGAAAAGAAAATTCATCTGAAAAAGAAACCTCTTGGTTATCTGGGGACATGTCTTGTGGGCATGGCTTTTGGAGCTGGGTGGACACCGTGTGTTGGTCCAATCTTGGGAGCCATTCTTGCAATGGCCGCTACAACCCAGGACATCTTAAAGGGGATTATCTTGCTCACTTTCTATTCTGCAGGCTTAGGACTTCCCTTTTTTCTCTCAGCTGTTATCCTTCACAAGTTTTTTGAGTATTTCAAGACTATCAGAAAATACTTCAAGGTTATCTCGATAGTTGGAGGAGTGCTGCTGATTATTGTGGGAATTCTGCTTATTTCAGGTTATTTTTCTTCGTTATCGGGTTTTCTGGGGACAGGCCTCTAAAGGATGTTTTTTACCAGCGATAGGCAACCGCAGCCCAGGTAAACCCAGCCCCGAAGGCATCCATCACAATAATATTTCCTTTTTTTAGCTGGCCTTCCTCCCAGAGCTCATGGAGACCTATAGGAATAGAAGCCACAGAGACATTGCCATATTTATGGATGTTTGAATAAACTTTTTCTGGAGGGAGCTTGAGGCGTCTTCCTGTTGCTTCGATGATCCTTACGTTGGCCTGGTGGGGAATAAGGTAATCTACATCCTCTTTATTCAACCCGGCCAATTTCAAGGCTTCCAAAGCTGCCTCTCCCATTCGCTTCACGGCATGCTTGAAGACATCGTTCCCTTTCATCTTAAGATAATGAAGCCCCTGGGCGACTGATTGGGAAGTGGCCGGAATTCTTGTTCCCCCGGCAGGCTGGTAAAGAAGATTTCCTAATTTCCCGTCAGCCTTCCAGTAGTAAGAAAGCATTCCGGATTCATCATCAGCCTCTTCAAGAACTGCTGCTGCGGCAGCATCGCCAAAAGGAACACATGTATTGCGGTCTTTCCAGTCTGTTACCTTGGTTAGTAGCTCTCCCCCAATCTGAAGGATGCGTTTGGATGTTCCGTTTAAAATCAAACCTTCCGCCAGAATCATGCCATACAGAAATCCTGTACAGCCAACAGAAATATCAAAAGCAGGAATATGGTCAGCCTCGAGCCCTTTCTGAACCCAGCAAGCAGTGGAGGGGAAAATTGTATCAGGAGTGGAAGTAGCTACTATTATGAGGTCGATATCCTTTACTTCAAGTCCAGCATTTTCGAGAGCTCTCCGACTGGCTTCAACTGCCAAATCAGATGTCGCCTGGTCTTCAGAAGCGATCCTCCTCTCTTTTATTCCGGTCCGGCTTATAATCCATTCATCAGAGGTGTCGACCATCTTTTCAAGATCAAAGTTGGTCAAAATCTTATCAGGAACATAAAAACCCGTTCCTCTGATCTTTATTCTTCGCTTCGTATTTTCTTTCATGATTCCTATAAAAAAACTATTCTATACCATACTTATTTCCCATTTGCAAATGCAGTAAAAGACAAGTAAAATCGAAAAACTAAAGTGAGAAAGCACAGATTTTGGTTTATTCCTCTTATCCTCCTCTGGATGTTCGCCTTCCTTCCCAGGACCTCATGGCCTCAAATGGTCCTGGGACAGTACGAAGATGAAGCACCTTTCAGCACTTGGAACCCTTTCGGCATCACAACCGCTCGCTCCCTTGCCATGGGCGAAACACAATTCACTTTGGGCTCTGATTGCGCTGTTTCACTCACAAACCCCGCTCTCCTGACCAGACTTCCTAAAATCATTTTTACTGTGAATTCGTCTTTCAACATAGCCCAACTCTACAGATATTCTATCGTGAATACAGGGCCCCTCTACACACGCGAAAATCTTTCTCTCGGCGTTATCGCCTTCGATTTTGCCGGCGCCTCAATCAGATTGAAAAACTGGACTCTTGCTTTAAGTATTGGCCTTATCGAAAGTTATGACAGGCCTCGTGCAGAGGATGTTTATGATCCTACGGGCACGGTTTTATATCTTTTAAAAGTCGCCCAAGAAGGGAACCTTAAAAACATTAACTTTTCCATCGCCCGAAAACTCTTCGGCGGCCTTTCTGTAGGCATTGGCCTCAACTATGCTTATGGCTTTCTCGAAAAAGATATTAACGAACAGTTGAATACAAGCTCTATCGCTATTACTGATAGTAAATCCCACAAATTTCAGGGCTTTTACATAAACGGAGGTCTTGTGTGGAAGTTGGCGGATAAAATCGAGGTTGCCGTAGTATTCCGAACGCCGTATGTTAAAAAGTCAAAAAGTGAGAGCTTCCTCAGATACCTTTCTCCGGGAGGAGATACGGATATTATAATCGAAGCTTCTTCCCGCGATGAGTACACACAGCCCCTTGTGGCAGGCATAGGAGTAAGCTACAAATTTTCCCCCGGGTTCAGAGCTGCTTCTGATTTTACTTTCTATAACTGGTCAAAATATAGAGTCAATTATTTTGAAGAAGAACTCGAGAGAGATTTCAAAGATATAATCAAGATTGGAGCCGGGATTGAGCACTCGAGTTCAAGGCGCATTTTCGGTCAGGAAGTCAACATTCCCTTAAGAGCAGGCTTGATTTATGACCCCCAGCCGATGAAAGAACCCAATTCATCCTATTTTTATCTTTCCTTGGGGACAGGTATTCACTGGGGAAAATTTCTTCTTGACGGAGCGGTGATTTTGGGCAGGGAGAGTGGTTCTGGAAACTCCCTCACCGCAAGTAAAGTCGCCCTTTCTTTCAGTTTTCGATTATAAATTTGGGCAATTATATAATATGATTAAATATTGTGAGATTTGTCGAATTGACCTCCCAGTGTCTCCGGGAAAAGTAATAATAAAGACACGATTTAGGAAAAGAATTGCTACCAATGGTTACAATGATTAAAAGGATCTTGAAAATGAAAAAAGCTATTCTCTTTATAACTACTTTTTGTCTCGTCTTTTTTCCTTCAGAAGCACAGGATTACTGGAATACAGAAATCATAAGCGTCGAAAAAGACCAAGAAACGGTAAAAAAACTCATGGATATGGATCTTGATTTGCTGATGGAATGGAATAACAGGATCTATATCATTGTCGGCTTTAACGATTTCCTCAAGCTTCAAAAAGAAAACATTCCTTATACTCTGGAAACCTTTAATTTTTATCCGTACCAACAGAAAGAAGTCTCTATTCAGGGAGGAATAAACGGAAGATTTCATTCGTATGCGGAGCTTGAGCGAGAATTGTTAGCCCTTCAAGACTCCTACTCTCACATTGCCAGAGTTATCGACCTGGGTGATAGCCTTGAAGGAAGGAATATCTATGCCCTCAAAATAAGCGATAACGTCTATCTGGATGAACAAGAAGCAGAATTGTTCTTTGTCGGATGCCACCATGCACGGGAATGGATCTCGGTAGAAGTGCCCTTCCTCCTGGGAAAATATCTTGTCGAAAACTACGAGACAAACTCCCAGGTCAAAGACCTTGTCGATCAATGCGAGATATGGATTGTTCCCCTATTAAACCCTGATGGCCTTGAGTATTCTATTCATTTTTACCGCTACTGGCGGAAAAACAGGCGCGATAACGGAGATGGCTCTTTTGGCGTGGATCTTAACAGAAACTATAGCTACAATTGGGGATATGACAATGAAGGATCAAGCCCTTTCCCTTCTTCCAATGTCTATCGAGGCACGTCTCTTTTTTCCGAACCAGAAACACAGGT
>JAUWJP010000258.1 GCA_030607635.1 Candidatus Aminicenantota bacterium | reverse complement strand
GTCATGCCATTTTTTTTAACTGAAGAAAGCTTAATGCCTCTTCATTTTAAGTTTATTATCTTCATCACAAGTTTTTAAAACCAAGGCAGGCTTCATGCCTCATCATAAACCTGTCTCCAATTCCCTTTTTTTCAGTCTCGTGAGCTCATCCCTCAATCGAGCTGCTTTTTCAAACTCCAGGTTTCTGGCCGCCTCTTTCATCAATTTTTCAAGACTCTCTATTTTTTCTTTTCGTTTCTGAGGCGAAAGATATATGTCTTTGTCTTCAGAAACCCGCGAGTAATCAAAGTAATCTCTCTCATAGATGCTGGTCAAGACTTCATCTATTCTTTTTTTGATGGAATGAGGAGTGATATTGTTTTTTTTGTTATATTCTTGTTGAAGTTTTCTCCTTCTGTTTGTCTCTGAGATAGCTCTTTTCATGGAGGCTGTCATAACATCTGCATACAGAATGGTTTTGCCCGCCACATTCCTGGCTGCCCGTCCAAAAGTCTGTATAAGTGAGCTTGTAGAACGGAGGAATCCCTCTTTGTCAGCATCCAGGATAGCGACCAGAGAGACTTCGGGTAAATCGAGTCCTTCCCTCAAGAGATTTATGCCTATTAGAGCATCAAATTTTCCTTTTCTGAGGTCTCTTAGTATTTTAACCCGGTCCAGTGTATCGATTTCTGAATGGAGATAGCGAACTTTGAGTCCAAGCTCATGGTAATGACGGGAGAGGTTTTCGGCCATTATTTTGGTCAATGTCGTCACCAACGTTCGCTCACTCTTTTTGGCTCTTTTTGTTATTTCGGCCATCAAATCATCGACCTGACCTTTGATAGAGCGGACCTCGATATCAGGATCTGTGAGTCCCGTTGGCCTAATGATTTGCTCAACAACCTTCTTTCCTGTTTTCTCTAGCTCGTAGGGGCCTGGAGTGGCCGAGACATAAAGGACTTGGTTCACTCTGCTTCTGAACTCTTCAAAATTAAGAGGTCGGTTGTCAAGAGCAGATGGCAGGCGAAAGCCAGGCTCGATAAGTGTTTGCTTCCGGGAGCGATCGCCGTGGTACATTCCTCCAATCTGAGGTACGGTGACATGGGATTCATCAATGATAATCAGGAAATCAGAAGGAAAATAATCGAGAAGCGTGTAGGGTGGTTCTCCAGGTTTTCGTAGGCTGAGATAGAGAGAATAATTTTCTATTCCAGGGCAATAGCCGAATTCCCTCAGCATCTCCAAATCATACAAAGTTCTTTCCTCGATCCTGTTTGCCTCGATAAATTTACCCTTCTTGTTGAAGAAGGCAATTCTCTCCTCGAGCTCTTTTTCCACGCTGCGAATGGTATAATCGAGAATGTCGGGAGGAGTGGAGAAGAAAGTTCTGGGATAGATGAGAATTTTATCAAAGGAATCTAAAGTTTTGCCAAGGAGAGGATCAATAGAGGAGATTCTTATGATTTTGCTTTCATCAAGTTCAATCCGGTAGGCGAACTCTTCATAGGAGGGAATAACTTCAATAACATCTCCTCTCACTCGAAAAGTTCCTCTTTTAAAATTGGTTTCTTCTCTTTCGTACTGTATATCGACGAGGTTTTTGAGAATGCTTTTCCGAGTTATATCCTGATTTTTTTCAAGGGTGAAGCTCATGGAATAGTAAGTTTCTGGTGAGCCAATGCCATAGATACAGGAGACAGAAGCGACAACAATAACGTCTCTTCTCTGGAAAAGAGAATTTGTTGCGCATAACCTGAGTCGGTCTATCTCATCATTGATTGTAGCTTCTTTTGCGATGAAAGTGTTAGTGGCTGGAATATAGGCTTCAGGCTGGTAATAGTCATAATAACTGACAAAGTATTCTACGGAATTCTCTGAGAAAAAGTGGCGAAATTCCTGGTAAAGTTGAGCAGCCAGGGTTTTGTTGTGGGAGATAACAAGAACAGGTCTTAAGGCTTTTTCGATGAGGTTGGCTATGGTAAAAGTTTTCCCCGACCCTGTGACTCCCATTAATACTTGATGTTTGGCTTTCTTTCCCAGACCTTCATAGAGTTCTTGGATAGCTTTTGTTTGATCTCCCTTGGGCTTGAAATCAGAAAAGAGCTTAAATTTCTTCATCAGCTCCATTATAGCAAAAATTGAAAGATTAGAGTTCGATCCTTCATTTTTTTATGCCGAAGACCAGGAATGATTGTTACGAGATGCAGGAAAGAGGTGAATTGATGATAATTTTTCAGGCTGCTGTGGTTATTGTTGATAGGAGAGGAGTTCTCGATTAGCCATTGGTTAAGGTTTTGGTATTAATTGACAGGAAAATAGGAGAACTTATGAATAAATTTAAAATCAGACAAGCTCGAATGTCGTTTTTTCCTTAGTCTTATCTTCTTCTTTGATGGCAAGAATATCGATTTTTTCTTCAGGGAGTGAAATATCTCTGAGGTCTTTTTCTATTTTCACGCCACCCATGAACTTTGCTCCCTCCATGATCGAAATTTTGGGGGCTTTAAGATCTCCTTTCATCTGACCTTCCTTTGAAATAAAGATCTTTCCTGAAGCGTCAATATTTCCTTCCACGGTTCCGTGTATGGTAATATTCTTAGCTCGAATATCAGCTTCGACTTTTGCTCCACGTCCCACTAAGATATTATGATTCGCGAGGTCTATTTTCCCCTTATATTGTCCTTCGATCACAACGTCTTCCTCGCCAGATAATTCGCCTTCAAGAAAAAGAGATGGACCCAAGCGTGCTATGCTTCGGGGAATAACTTCTTCAGGAGAGCTCTTCTTGTTTTTCCCTTTTTGTTTGAGCTTTGGCATTTCGCCTCTCAATTTTGCCCATTTTTCGCCTGTATTATAATTTCAATCTTTTTATATGTCAACACGTTCATTTTATGCTACGCCATATAAAAAAAGTAAAAAAAGGGGACAGGCTACTTTTTAAGTGAGGAAGAGGATTGTCTCTGGGGTCAGGCTGAGCAAGGATGGCAGATTGGGCGATCCCAAGATTGGTTTACTGGATTATATGTTGCGCAGTTTCGATTCGAAAAAAGGACGTGATCTTGTCTTCATCCCTGTTGGAGTGAATTACGATCGTGTTCTGGAAGATCGCTCATCACTGTTGAGCCTAGATCATGATACTCCAAAAAAATCGAGACTCGGGGTAATCAGAAAAACATTATTTTTTATCGTCCATAATCTGTGGCTGATGTTGCGCGGTGGCTGGTATCGTTATGGTTAT
>JAUWJP010000025.1 GCA_030607635.1 Candidatus Aminicenantota bacterium | reverse complement strand
ATTTTTCAATGAATGTTACCAGACAGAAATATAGAGAACTTTTTGATGAGAATAGCCGCCAAAAACAGGCAATTACTAAATATAAAGTATCTCTAAACAAACTGCAGACGAATATTAACGAATTTGAATCCTATGCCAAAAAGATCAATGTTATGGCGGGACTCAAATCGCCTGAAGTTCTGAAAGAGGTTGGAGTTGGGGGAGGAGACAGAGGTAGTGGCCAAGAAGTGGGTTCTTCAAATTATAGTCAGGATGCTGGTCTCAATCATGCAGAGAGGATTAGCAGGAAAGCAGATGGCATCGATAAGAATTTGGGTACATTGGTGAGATTCTTCGAAAACCAGACTGCAAAACTCGCTTCTACTCCCACTATCTGGCCAACAACGGGATGGCTGACTTCTGCCTATGGCTCGAGAATGGATCCATTTACAGGGAAAAAGGCTTTCCACTATGGCATCGATATCGCTTCTAGTTTTGGAAATTCTATTGTAGCTACTGCTGATGGTTTTGTTTCTCATGTAAAGAGAGAGAAAATCGGAGGAAATACGGTTATCATAAGTCACGGGGGAGGCTTTACGACAGTCTACTGTCATTTGAGCAAATTTGCAGTCAGAGCCGGACAGAAAATCAAAAGATGGGATGTCATCGGGTACGTTGGACAAACAGGAAAAGCTTTAGGCCCTCATGTTCATTATGAGGTTCGCCTAAACGGAAAGGCTGTCAATCCCTACCAATATGTTCTGGAAGAATAACTATCCCTTAGAACTAAGCAAATATATCCCCGGGCTTAATTTTTGCTCCAAGAGAAAAAGCATAAGCATCCATACGTTTTCTATTTTCAGGCTGAAGGCTTTCGATAAGATAGATGCTTCCCTCTCCACAACATACCTCGATGCCTTCTTTTTTTATTCCTGATATTTCCCCGGCAGAAGAGCCAGGCGGGGCTTCTTTTTCTATTTTTCTTCCTTTATGAATTTTTATCCTTATGTCTTTAAGGAAAGCATAAGCTGAAGGCCAGGGAGTGAACGCCCTTACCCGCCTTTCTATGTAGAGAGAATTTTTTGTCCAGTCAACTTTTCCATCTTCTTTCCTAATTTTAGGGGCGTAAGTAGCCTGAGAATGATCCTGTTTGCGGTGCTTTAATTTATCAATTTGAGCTATCGCCTTTATTAAAAGATCTGCTCCCTTTTGTGCTAAGCGAGCTTCAAGGTCTGCTGCATTCTCATCAGGAAAAATATTGACTTCTTCCTGGACAAGGATATCTCCTTCATCCATCTTCTCGTTGAGTTCAAAAATAGTGATTCCTGTTTTCGCTTCTCCATCTAAGAGAGCCTTCTGGACAGGAGATGCCCCTCGGTACTTGGGTAAAAGGGAAAAATGAACATTCAAAGAGTTATATCTGGGAAGATAGATGATTGAGGAGGGGATAATCTGTCCGTAGGCCACGACCACATTAAGGTCTGGCTCGATTTCTTTTATTTTATCAAGCGCGATTTCATCTTTTCTGATTTTTAAAGGCTGATAATAAGGGATGTTCAGATCCAAAGCAGTTTTTTTTACAAGACAAGGCATAAGTTTTTTCCCTCTTCCCGAAGGCCTGTCAGGCTGGGTAATAATGAGATCGATGCTGTGATCAGTCTCCAGGAGTTTTTTTAAGGAAGGAAGGGCTAAGACAGGGCTGCCAAAGAAGACAATTTTCATTAAATCTTGCCTATTTGAACCGTTTTTCTTAGCTTCTTTTTGATAAGACTTTTTTTGAGGAGAGAGAGGTGGTCTATAAATAATTTTCCGTTAATATGGTCAATCTCATGACAGAAGACTCTGGCTAAAAGTCCTTCTGCTTCAACAGTTTTTTCATTGCCTTTTAGATCAATGCCTCTGATTATAACGCGAGAGGGCCTGGCGACTTTTTCATTAATATCGGGAACCGATAAGCAGCCTTCTTCGGAGGTGAGCTTTCCCTCCTGGCTAATAAGTTCGGGATTTATGAGGATAATCAGATTTTGACTGTTCTCCCCAACAGAAAGATCAACGGTTATTAATCTCTTGCTTTCATTGACTTGAGGAGCCGCAAGCCCAATTCCAGGAGCTGCATACATGGTTTGAACCATATTATGAGCAAGTCTCTCGATATATTTATCTAGATTTATTATTTCCTCGGCCTTTTTAGTAAGGGTTGGATTACCGTACTTAACGATTTGAAGTATAGACATATTTCCTTTTTTAAATACTTATTCTATAGGAAATTCCTTTATCGTTCAATAAGCTTGGGGTCAGACTTGCAATATTGGATAAAAAGGGGACAGGCTACTTTTTCTGTATGAACTGTCTACGGATAAAGATAGTCCTTTTCCATCCAGATATAAAACAAATGGGGCCAGGCCCCATTTTCTCTTATTAAAATGGGGCCTGGCCCCATTTCTTTATGGCCCCATTTCTTTATGCAGGTCTGATCCCCAATTTTATTTGTCTTCTCTTTTATAGAAGATGAGATGGGTTTTTTCCAGGCTTTGAAGAAAGAGGGCCAGTCTATCATAAAGGGGTTCGACATCTTCTCCGAATTTATCTTTTAGATTTTTGGCCACTTCTTTAACTCGAAGACTTCCATCGCAAAGCTCCCAGGTGAAGCTCCCCACATGGTCAAGCTTTATTTTGTAATAAGGTTTTTTCAAGCGGGGGAGGACGTATTTCTTTAAAAAGGCATGTTCAAATTTCGGCTTGAAAAGGATAATTAAGCCATCCTCTTTTTTTTCCCACTTGATATTCCTCACCGGAATGAGATCAAGAAGGTTAATTCTGGATTTCTCGACTCCTCTCTTTTTCACGATCTATAGGATTTTGATGCTTGCTTCGATCCTTATTTAGCTCCCTTCTTCAGTTGATTTTTCGAATTCACCAGCAGAAACCATCCTCTTATAGGGAAAATAAATCAAGATAAAACCGAGCGCGAAGTAAATCAATAAGGCGAGCCACGGGTTATTCAAAGATTCTGGCATTTCTATCTTTAGTCCCTTTAAGCCTGCAGTAATGATTCCCGTAAGAGCCTGCCCAGCAATCAACCCTGAAGCAAGGAGGAGGCCGGTGTTTTCTACGATTTCCTTACCTTTGGCTGTCGAGTTCTTTTTGGTAAGGCTTCTGTCCAGAAAATACTTGAGTAATCCTCCGAAGAAGATACAGGCCGTGGCGCGAAAGGGAAGGTACATTCCTACTGCGATAAGCATAGGGGAGGGAGAGCCGATAAGGATAAGAACAACGGCCAAAAGCATTCCTGCTAGAACTAGAGGCCAGGCCATTTCTCCACCAACTATTCCCTTAGCCATGGCTGCCATCAACCCCGCCTGAGGAGCAGGAAGTGATGCGCCTCCAATTCCCCCCTCAAAGTTGTTGTGTAAAAGCTGGAGAGAGAAGGTCAGTGTTAGAGCAGCAGCAACAACACCGATTAGCCCTCCTATTTGCATCCGCCAGGGAGTAGCACCAAGAATATGTCCTACTTTCCAATCTTGGATCATGTCTCCGGCCACGCCAGCCACACAACATACAACTGCTGCAACACCCAATACAGCTTTTATGCCCTCATCTCCTGTCTGCCCCATGAGAACCATCATCAGGGCAGCGATAAGCAGCGTGGTTAAGGTTAGGCCAGAAATCGGGTTGGAAGAGGAGCCGATTATACCCACAAGATAGCCTGCTACAGCGGCAAAAAGAAGACCCATGACAATCATCACTATGGCCGATACGAAAGAGGAACCTATGCTATGGGTGAAGATGTTGTAGAGAAAAACCATTGGTATAATTAGAGCTATAATGGCGACTATGACGGATGGAAAAGGCAAGTCTTTATCAGTCCTGAGTGTTTCTGTTGTGACTCCGGATCGCGCTTTTTTAACATCAAAGATGGAGCGACCGATTCCTGTAATCAGGCTTTTTCTCATCTTGAAGAGCGTAAAAAAAGCGCCGACAAGCATGGCTCCAACCGCAATCGGTTTAATCTGAGCATTGTAAGCTGAGATGGCCATATCAGTCCAGTTTCCATCGAACTTGGAGACAAGGCTGCCTAAATCTCCACTAATGAAAAGCAGGATTGGCATCAGGAAGAGCCATCCCAGTACTCCCCCGGAAAAAGTAAGAGCTGCTAACTTTGGTCCTATTATGTAGCCGACTCCAGTCATAGCAGCATTGGCTGCCGGCGATTCTATAAACATTCTCCCTTTCATGGGTGCAGCTTTATAGATTTCAACATTATCAGCGTCGAGATACGCGGTGCGGGATAAACCGGGGATTTTGAATACGGTGCTGACAAAAGGTTTTATTGCTCTGATGCCGTTTTCGCTGGTAAAGAATTCAATAAGACTTCCCAAGCCCATTGCCCAGAACATGTATGAAGCGCCCGAGCCTGCCTTCTGACCGATTTTGACCATCTCTGCACAGGCAACACTTTCTGGGAAAGGAAGATCGGCATCTTCAACCAAGGTGCGTCTGATAAGTGTGATGAGGAAAACGCCTAAAATTCCCCCTACAAGCATGAGCATAGAGGATTTTACAAAATCAAATTTCGTCCACACTCCGGTCATCAGAAAGGCAGGAATTGTAAATATGGCTCCTGCTGCCAGAGCTTCTCCTACTGCGCCAGTAGTCCTTGCGAAATTTTCTTCTAAAATTGTTCCCTTGAATGGACGAAGGACTGCCATAGCGATAACAGCTGCTGGAAAAGTGGCTGCCACTGTCATTCCAACCATGAGGCCTAAATAGGCGTTTGCAGCACCGAGGACAATGGCCATTATGATTCCCAAGAAAATGGCCTTGAAAGATATTTCTTTCATCGATTGCTCTTGGGAAATGTAAGGCCTGTATTCATTGCTCATATCTACCTCCTAACGTTATTATGCGTGGTTTTTTTGATTATATATTTTTTAAACAGAAAAAAGTCAAGAAAAAATTAAAAATAAGTTGGGGCCAGACTTCAGGGTCAGGGCTTATCAGAAGGAACGAAATAAGGGAAAATAAAAAAAGGGGACAGGCTACTTTTTCTGATTTTCTGTCTACAAATAGAGACTGTCCTCTTTCTTACTGAAAAAGTAGCCTGTCCCCTTTTTTTATTCTTTTCTCGATGGCAAGGCCTGACCCCAACTTATTTTTATTTGCGTGAGATAGGAAATTATGTTAGATAAGACATGGTAGAAAAAGGTATAAAGATGAATTTGTTGGGTTTAATTAAAGGCAGGCTATTTTGTGATTTAGCTATTGACCTTGGGACTGCCAACACTTTGGTTTATTTAAAAGGAAAAGGAATCGTTGTTCAGGAGCCTTCTATTGTTGTTATTAACAAAGGGACTGGTAAAGTGGAAGCTGTGGGTAAGCGAGCAAAGGAGATGCTAGGAAAAACTCCTGCTGACGTGCTGGCTATCAAACCAATGAGAGATGGAGTCATTGCAGATTTTGAGATAGCGGAAAAGATGCTTGACTATTTTATTAAGAAGTCCACAGACAACCGAGTATTTTTGATTAGACCGAGGATAGTTATCGGGATTCCAACAGGAATTACGCAGGTAGAGAGACGTGCAGTTAAGGATGTGGCCATGAGGGCAAAAGCATCCGAAGTCTACCTTGTCCAACAGCCAGTGTCAGCTTCTATAGGAGCTGATCTTCCTATTTCTGAGCCGACAGGAAATATGATAGTGGATATAGGAGGGGGGACGACCGATATCGCAGTCATTTCTATGAACGGGATCGTTTTTAATCATCACATACGGATTGCTGGGAATGATATGGACGAGGCTATCATCCAATACCTTAAGAAAAAATATAATTTGCTCATCGGAGAGAGAAGCGCTGAACAGCTTAAAATGGAGATAGGTTCAGCTTACCCCTTGGATGAGCCCATGACAGTAGAGATAAAAGGAAGAGATCTAGGAGAAGGAATCCCCAAAACAATTATAATTGATGACCAGGAAGTAAGGGAAGCGCTCGAAAATGTTATCTCTTCGATTATCAATGCCATAAGAGTCGCCCTTGAAAAGATTCCTCCGGAATTATCAGCGGACATCATTGACCGAGGCATTATTTTAACAGGGGGAGGCGCTCTCCTTAAAAATATAGACAAACGTATACGCGAGGAAACTAAATTGCCAGTTTTTATCACTGATGATCCTCTGGCTACGGTTGTTATTGGTGCTGGCAAGATGCTCGATGATTTAGACCTTCTGAAAAAGGTTTCTATAATATAATTCAATTTAAATCTCATGCCCCTTTTCTTTAAAGAGAGAAAGAGTCTTACAGTCCTCACAGCTCTAATTTTTTTTCAGCTGATATTGATTTCAACTCAGGTTCCGTTGGGTTATGGGGAGAATTACTTCGAAAAGGCAGTTTTTTCCGTTTTTTCTCCTATTCAGCATGGAATTGTTTCCTTATTCCGATCAATTGGTGAGTTCTGGGAGAATTATTTTTACCTTCAGAATGTTCAAAGTCAGAATCGAAAGATGAAAGATGAAATGTTTTTTCTCCGACAGGAGAATAACCTTTTAAGGAATGCTCTTGAAAACTTGAGGAGTGCGAAAGAAATAGAGGAGAGTCTTTTAAGGCTTCATGAGAATATTTTGGTAGCTCAAGTTATAGGTTTTGATGCCAGTAATTTTTATAAATCTGCAGTTATTAATAAGGGCTCTCTGGATGGTCTTAAAAAAGACATGATTGTTCTCGATAAAAATGGCAGTTTAGTGGGACGAATTATAAACCCTGTCGCCTTAAAAGAATCTAGAGTTCAGTTGATCACTGACAACGAAAGCGGGGTAGGCGTTTTTTCTCAGAGTAAGGAAGTCATGGGTATTTTGAGTGGTGATGATAAAGGATACTGTTTTTTAGAATATATCCATGTAACAACTGAGGGTATTTATGAGGGAGAAGATATTATCACTTCTGGCAAGGATGGTCTCTTTCCTTCTGGAATAAAAGTGGGTAAAATTGTTTCCATAACCACAAGCACTTCTCTTTTTAAACAGGTAAAAGTTAAACCTTATTTTGATATTCGGGATTTGGATCAGGTAGCCGTCATTATGAGAGATCCGATGGAAATTTTTTAAGAATTAGCTTTAATGAAAGACTTTGTTAAGGTTTCTCTTGGAATCATCATTGCTTTTTTGTTTTATACAATTCTGAACAAAATCTCTCCCTCTCTAGTTCTGCTATTTAATGTCTTTAGTTTGGTTGTTATCTACTTTGCCGTTGAAAAAAATGAAATTTTCGGTGCCTGTGTAGGAGCGTTTTGTGGTCTTATCCAGGACTCTTTTTCTTTGGGAGTTTTTGGAGTAGCAGGTCTTGCGAAAACAATTGCTGGATTCACGGCAGGATACATTGCAAAAAAAATAGATGTCCATCCTCCTTTGCGCAGCTTCGTCTTTATCTTCTTGTTGATCAGTTTTGAATTCATTTTATGGGCCTTGCTTTACTCTTTTGTTTTTTCAGGAAGCATAAATACAGGAAGAGGATTGATCTTTTTTCAGCCTTTAAGCACTGCTATGGTGGGAAGCGTTCTGTTCTTTTTTTTGAGAAAGTTCATAAGGAGTAAACTCTAGTTTTATCCATGGAAAACAACAAGGTTTATGAGGATCTTATTCTCGTTCTAAGGAGATCCAAGAAAATATTTATCTTTATCCAAGTATTAACCGTTTTTTTGCTCCTTAATTTTTGGAAAATTCAGGTCTTAGATCATAAAAAATACTGGGAGAAATCCGAAGCCAATCGGATGAGAGAAATCGTCCTGCCTTCTCAGCGAGGATTGATTAAGGATAGAGGGGAGACCATTCTGGCTGATAACAAAGCCTCTTTCAAAGTTTCCATCATTAGAGAAAATTGTGAAGATTACGATAAATCCTGCCGGAAAATATCTCGTCTTTTAAAGATTGAAGAAGATGTTTTGAAAGAAAGAATTAAAAGGTACGAATCCTTTCCCGTTTTCAAGCCAATTGTGATTAAGGAGAATTTATCTTTTGAAGAAGTTGCTGTGATCGAGGCCAGAAAATTAGAATTTCCCGAATTATTTCTCCAAGCAGAGCCAAAGAGGTTTTACCCCTTTGGCAGTCTTGCAGCTCATGCTTTAGGGTATATACAGGAGTTATCAGGGGAAGAGATAAAAAATGGTCTCTACCAACAGCGGCGCTTGGGTGATCTTATTGGGAAGACTGGAGTTGAAAAAGTATATGAAGCTACCCTAGGCGGAACAGATGGGGAAGCATTAGAAATTGTAGACAGCATGGGCAGGAGCAAAGGGAAGATAGCAAAACGTGAGCCCGAAAAAGGTCAGAATATTATTCTCACTTTAGACTATACTCTTCAGGAGAAGGCTGAAGAGTTATTGGAGGGAAGAGAAGGGGCCGTTGTCATGATGGACCCCCAGACTGGTGAAATACTTGCCTTGGCCAGCTATCCTACTTTTGATCACAATAAATTTATTGACCGCTTTACCCCAGAAGAATGGCTTGATTTAGTCAATAGTCCCGAGTTCCCCTTGGAGAATCGAGTTATTCGGGGTCAGTACGCTCCTGGTTCAATATTCAAGCTTGTAATAGATTTAGGAGCGCTTGAATTGGGTTTAGTGGATGAAGAGACGACTTTTACTTGTAAAGGTGAGATTGAAATTTATAATGAGCCCTTCACCTGCTGGGTTGAAAAAGGCCATGGTGAAATGAACCTTATTCAAGCAATTCGGAATTCATGTAACATATATCATTATCAAGTTGGAAAGAAGATGGGTATCGACGAAATTTCCCGTTATGCAAAAATGCTTGGATTTGGGGCAAAAACTGGTATTGATTTGCCCGGAGAAAAAACAGGATTGGTTCCAGATCCACAATGGGGGAGGGAAGTAAGGAAAGAACGTTGGCAGCCAGGAGAGACTATTTCTGTTTCCATTGGTCAAGGCCCTTTAATGGTGACTCCTCTTCAGGTTGCTCTCTACACTTCTATTATCGCCAATAGAGGAAGAAAAGTTACTCCTCATTTGCTTAATTCTCAATCTCTTGCCGGGAAGAGAGTATTTTCTGAAAGAGATGCCGTAGATATTGAACTATCTACTTTTGAAACAGTTATTCAAGGGATGTGGGAAGTCGTCAATAAAGGAGGAACAGGATGGGCTGCTAATGTAAAAGGATTCGATATTTGTGGAAAAACAGGTTCAACTCAACTTGTCAGCACTGAAAAAGATAAGGAGAAGAAAGTGGAAGAGGAAGAAGAAGAGGAAGAAACTAAGACTCATTCCTGGTTTACAGGATTTGCTCCGAGGGATAACCCGAAGATCGTTGTAACAGTCATCATTGAATATGGTGGTATGGGCGGTGCAACCGCAGCTCCTCTAGCGAGGAAGCTATTTAATTCATACAGAAGAAAATATGATTGACAGAAACCTTCTTAGAAATACTGATTGGATATTGATAGGCATTTTGCTCTTGAACTCCATTCTTGGTGTGGCCTTTATCTACAGCAGCTCTCATTATCTGCCCGGAAATTATTATGTGAAACAGATCTTATGGATGGTTTTTAGCTCGATAGCTATTTTTTTATTTCTTTGCGTAGACTATAGTACTCTTGTCACTTATTCTTTGTATTTATACCTTGTCCTTATAGGGGTACTCGGAGGAATTTTAATTTTCGGTATGCCTATAGCGGGAGCTAAAAGTTGGTTTAAATTTCCGTTTTTTAACGTTCAGCCTTCTGAAGTTGCTAAAATAATGATTATACTTCTGTTAGCTAATGTCTTTGCTAAATTTAGAAGAAACTACCTTTCCATGGGTAAGGGATTTTTAGGTGTTTCGATTATCGCCGTCCCTGCTTTCCTTGTGGCTTTGCAGCCTGATTTAGGAACTGCTCTTAGTTATATTCCGATTTTATTAGCAGCATTCTTCTTAGCCGGGTTAAACAAGAAAACCATCATTGGCATATTGATTTGTGGATTACTTCTAGGGATATTTGGCTGGAATTTTGGCCTTAAAGACTATCAAAAAAAAAGGTTAACTGCTCTAATTTCTCCCAGTCAGGATCCTCTAGGCTCGGGTTATCATATCCTGCAATCAAAAATTGCCATTGGATCAGGGGGTTTTTTAGGAAAAGGTTTTAGAAAAGGAACTCAAAGCCAGTTGAGATTCTTGCCTGCCAGGCATACGGATTTTGTCTTTTCGGTCGTCGGAGAAGAATTTGGCTTTATAGGCGTGGTGCTTATTTTGCTTTCCTACTCTTTTTTGCTATGGAGACTGTTTCAATCTATCGGGCACTCGAGAGATAGAACAGGGGTATATATTATTTTTATGGTGGCGATTATGATCGCCTTCCAATTTCTCATCAATTTGATGATGATTATTGGTCTCTTTCCCATAGCAGGAATCCCCTTGCCTCTATTTAGCTACGGAGGTTCCTCTCTTCTAACCACTTATATAGGAATTGCGCTCGTGTTAAACGTCAAAATGAGAAGATTTGCTAATATATAGGAAAAAAGGGGACAGGCTACTTTTTTTGAAAAAAGTTGCCTGTCTCCTTTTTTATGGAGGCAACGACTGGCCCGCGATAAAAATAGCTTTCAAATAACGAAAGCAAAATAAAGACTTTCCTCATTATCAATTGCACAATCAATTCAATAGAAATAAAATGAAATAGTAAGAATCTTATTTTCCATGATGAAAGATTTAGAAAATATTCTGAAAGAAGTCGAGAAACCTGGGCGCTACTTAGGCGGTGAGTGGAATGAAATAAAAAAGAACCCGCTCCGCGTGAAAGCTAAAATTGCCCTTGTCTTTCCTGACCTTTATGAGGTTGGGATGTCCTATCTTGGCCAAAAAATCCTTTATTCTCTTTTGAATGACAATCCATCCATTTTAGCGGAGCGAGTGTTTGCTCCCTGGGTAGACTTTGAACAAAAACTTCGATCACGAAATATTCCTCTTTATTCTCTCGAAAATAAAATTCCACTTGATCAATTCGATGTCTTGGGTTTTTCCCTTCTCTATGAGCTCAATTATACCAATGTCTTGACAATCCTTGATTTAGGTCATATTCCTCTTTTTTCAGCACAAAGAGATCTGGAACATCCATTGATCATCGCAGGAGGACCGGCTGTTTTCAATCCGGAACCTGTAGCTCCGATTTTTGACCTGTTTCTGGTCGGAGACGGGGAAGAAGCTTTCATAGAAATCATTGAAAAATACATAACCCTGAAGGAGGAATTGAAAGAAAAAAGTGCAGTATTAAAAGAGATGGCCAAGATTAAGGGAGTCTATGTTCCTTCTTTATACACTACTTACCAACCTCGAAACTCTTATCTTATGGCAGTAAAACCTGATAATAATGCGCCAGAGAAGATTGAAAAAAGAATTCGTTTTCCTTTTCATGAGGCTCCTTTTCCTGAAAAAATTGTTGTTCCAAATATTAAGGTCATTTTTGACAGAGTAGCAGTTGAGGTGGCAAGGGGTTGTTACCATAAATGCAGATTTTGCCAAGCATTGAGCATCTATTTTCCTCACAGAGTGAAAAGTCCTTCTTTTGTTCTGGAAAAGGTGCTGGAGAGCCTTCGGCTAACGGGTTATGAAGCTGCTTCATTGTCCTCTCTCTCAGTAAGTGACTATCCTTATCTCGGGGAAGTTGTTAAGACTTTAATGACTGAACTAGAAAAACAAAAGATTTCCCTCTCATTGTCTTCTTTGCGTCCCAGGGGATTATCTTTAGAGGTAGCTAAGAACATTACCAGAGTTAGGAAGACTGGATTT
>JAUWJP010000284.1 GCA_030607635.1 Candidatus Aminicenantota bacterium | reverse complement strand
GTATCTATACTCTCTGCAAAGCCAATGGACATGCCATTGTAGAGGTAAACAAACATGCCCATTCTCTCTAAAATATGGGATAAAGGCAAAAAAGAAAGTACTGTATCTGTATTTTTGAATGGAAGCAAAGACGAACAGGTTTTAACATTGCTGAAAATGTTGCTGTGGGGCAGCATGACTCCTTTGGGGGGGCCAGTCGTCCCTGATGTGTAGATAATGGAAGCTACAGCATCAGGTTTAACTTCCAGGGCCATTTTTTCGAAAAACCCTGGATTCTGCTTATCCATTTTTCTTCCTCTCTCTAACACCTGGGCAAAGGTTAAAACTCCCTCAGGGGCTTCAGATAAACAGGTGATATAACTCGTAACTTTTGTCAGTTCTGATTTAATAGTTTCTATTTTTTGCCATTGACTTTGGTCAGATACTACCACTATTTTAGCATCGGAATCATCGATTATATATTTAATTTGCTCGGGGATTAAAGATGTATAAATGGGAACGGTGATTCCGCCCAGACATAAATTTGCGACATCGGAAATGACCCACTCCGGTCTATTCTCAGAAAGGATGATAAGCTTATCCCCTGCTTCAAGCCCTAAGTCTCTCAGCCCTAGAGAGAAGCTTTTAACTCTATCAGCAAACTCTTCAGTAGAAATGGGCACATACTTTCCTTCTTTTTTAGAAAGCAACAAATCATCTTTTGGATAGGACTTTATCGTATTGAGAAAAAGTTGACTTAATGTCTCAACCATGACTCCCTCCTTATTTTAAGGTGAGTAAATATTAAAGAATAAGAGATACGCCTGTCAAGCATTCTTTATACAAGGATATGATTCATCAAGCCCCTACATAAACCAAACTCCTACAATAAATAGGAAAGAAAAAGTAGCCTGTCCCCTTTAATTATGGTAAATAATTTTTTTATAGAATCTTTAAAGGTGGGCTTGATGAATCAAGCCCCTACATGAATCAAATCCCTACAATAAAGAGGAAAGAAAAAGTAGCCTGTCCCCTTTGGGAACGTCCCCCATTACGTTTCCATGACCTTAGCCATAGAGACAACTCTGTCGCCTTTTTGAAGATTAATTATTTTTACTCCTTGAGTTGCTCTTCCTGAAGGCCTCACCTGCCCTGTCTTTATCCGAATCACCTTTCCAATCTGTGTAATCAAGAGCAATTCTTCCTCTGAAATCCCTACCATCCCTAGTGCTTTTCCTATTCTGGTGTTAACTATGAGATTGATGACGCCCTTCCCCCCTCTTCTGTGTTGGGGATAAAGGTCGATCCCAGTCTTTTTCCCCCGGCCCTTTTCACTTGCAGTAAAGACATATTCATCCTTCTCCCCCACAACAATCATTCCAATAATCTCATCTTTAGGTCTCAGGGAGATTGCTTTTACACCGGCAGCTTGACGTCCCATCGGTCTTATTTGGCTCTCTTTGAACCTGGTGGCTTTCCCTAGCTTTGTCCCGATCAAAATATCCCTTTTGCCATCGGTTAACTTTGCCGTAAGTAATTCATTTTTGCGTTCGAGACCGATAGCAATAATTCCCCCCCGGCGGATGTTTCGAAAGCCGTCCAATCTTGTTTTTTTCATCCGTCCTTTCGAGGTTATCATCACAACATAGCGATCGCCGGAAAAATCTTTCACGGCAACAATGGAACGAACTTTTTCTTCTGGGCTTAACTGGAGGAGATTATTTATGGGTTTTCCTCGGCCTGAAACACCCACATCCGGTATCTCCAAAGCTCTCAGCCAGTAGAGACGCCCTTTGTTGGTGAAAAACAAAAGATAGCTATGGGTAGAGGAAATAAAGAGGTCCTGGACCACATCTTCAGGCTTCATGCTGATACCTCTTTTTCCCTTTCCTCCTCGAATCTGGAAATGGTAGTTGTTAAGAGAAGTGCGCTTAATATAGCCGGACGAGGTGTAAGTGATGGCGACATCTTCCTCTTTGATTAAATCTTCTGGCGTGAGATCTGTAATCTGCTCCTTCATGATCTCCGTTTTTCTCTCATCCTGATAATCCTCTTTTATCTGTTTTAGCTCATCCACGATGATATTCAGAATAAGCTCTTCACTGCCTAAAATTTTCTTCAATCTTGAAATCGTTTTTTTCAATTCCTTGTATTCTCTTTGAATCTTTTCTCTTTCCAGTCGAGTCAGTTTTTGCAGCTGTAAATCAAGGATGGCCTGAGCTTGAGTCTTGGTCAGATGAAAACTGGTGATGAGGCCGTTCCTTGCCGCATCGACCGTTCGAGAAGAACGGATAAGGCTTATGATCTCATCCAGATTATCCAGGGCAATAGTCAGTCCTTCCAGAATATGAGCCCTTAACTCTGCCCTCTTCAGTTCATAGCGTGTGCGCCGTCGAACCACATCCTGTCGGTGGGAAATAAAGTAGCGCATCGCCTCGAGAAGACTGAGTATCTTCGGCTGTTTCTCTACTATCGCCAGCATAATAATTCCATATGATGTTTGAAGAGATGTGTGCTTGTAGAGGTTGTTTAGAATAATCTCAGGAAGTTCTCCCTTTTTAACCTCGATAACGGCTCGCATGCCTTCCCTATCCGATTCGTCCCTTATATTTGCAATCCCCTCGATTTTCTTAGAATTCACAAGGCTGGCAATGTGTTCCAGAAGCCGTGACTTGTTTACTTGATAGGGAATTTCAGTTACGACGATTCTGTCTCGCTCAATCTTCCCGCCTCTCTCAATCATGGCTTTTGCCCTTAAATAAATGATTCCCCTTCCTGTTCTGTAAGCATCCTTTATTCCTTGCAGACCGAAAATATATCCTCCAGTTGG
>JAUWJP010000153.1 GCA_030607635.1 Candidatus Aminicenantota bacterium | reverse complement strand
TGATTGGAAAAGTTCTGGATAAACTCAGCGAAAGAGACATTTTAGAGAAAACCTTGATAGTGATAGTAGGGGATCATGGAGAAAGCCTTGGACAACATGAAGAAAACCTTCATGGATTCTTTATTTATAACGCCTCCATCTCTGTTCCTTTAATCATCCACTTCCCTTCTTCAAAATTAGGTGGGAAAAAGATCAATGAATGCGTGGAAACTATTGATATTATGCCGACCCTGCTGCAGATACTTGATCTTCCTCTTCCTGATGAAGTCCAGGGAAAGAGCCTCCTCCCTTTGATTATGAACAAAAATCCCGGGCAAGAGCGTTTTGCTTACAGTGAAACCTATTTTCCGCGATACCATTTTGGATGGAGCGAATTGAAAAGCCTCCAAAACTCCCGGTACAAATACATTCTAGCACCAAGGCCTGAGCTATACGATGTTGTTAACGATCCAAACGAGCTCACCAATATATTTAAACAAGAAGCCAAAATAGGAAAACAATTTGAACAAAAGCTAAAAAGTCTGTTAGAAAAAATGTCTATGGAAGTCATCGAGGAGAAGAGACCCCAAAAACTGGATGAAGAGGCTATGGAAAAGCTTATGGCCTTGGGATATGTTGGAGGCTTTACTTCCCAATCGAAACTAAACAAGACTGGGGATATATCGGACCCGAAAGATAAAATCCATCTCTTTAAAAAAATAAAAATGGCTGAAGGAAACTTTGTCGAAGGCAAACTGGATGGGGCATTAGAGAGAATAACAGAGGTTATTGAAGAAGATCCTCTGATTATGGAAGCCCGTCGAGTCCGGGCTCGGATCTTTTTAAAACTAAACAGGGTTGAAGAGGCGATCGAAGAATGTAAAGAAGCATTGAAGATTGATCCAGAATACGAATCTGCAATATTCAGTCTAGCCCACGCTTACAAGCGGCTAAAAAAATACGAGGAAGCCATAATTGGATACGAAAGGTTAATGCAATTGGATCCTCGAGACCATAAACCTCCCTATAACCTTGGAGAAATATACATGAAAATGGATGATATAGATAAGGCCATATTTTATTTGCAAAAGGCAATCGATTTAGAGCCTGAACGGAGCTCTATGGCTCACAATCTGTTGGGGACAGCTTATTTAGATAAAAAAATGCTGGAACAGGCAGAGGTAGAATTCAACAAAGCCTTGGAAATGAGACTCCATATTCCAGATGGCCATTTCAACCTGGCCTTGCTTTATGAAGAGAGGAATGAGATACAAAAAGCGGTAGAAGAGTATAAAAAGGAAATCGAATTGCATCCAGCAGCTTCTCCTGCCCATTTCAATCTGGCAAAGCTTTATGTGAAGATGGGTTATATGCATAAGGGGATCGAACATTTCAAGGAAGCCATCAAATACAAAAAAGATTTTGCTAACGGATACCTTTTCTTGGCAAAGGCATATTTAGATTTGGGTGAAAACTTTGACGAAGCTATACTCCTTGCCCAGAAGGGTCTTAAATTAGCTCCAGAATCAGAATATGCACCCCTAGCCCATTTTATATTGGCTGATACATACAATCGGCTGGGTCAAATGGATAAGTATCATGAAGAGCTTCGAAAGGGCCAACAGCTTCAGCAAAAATTAGAGAAGAATAATCAAAAGAATAATTTAAGGTAAATTCAAACTTTCTAATATTTCTTGTGCAATTTTGGCATTCTGATTTTCTGAATCCATGTGTATGAATTTTTGGAGGAACTCCTTTGCTTTTGCGGTTTCACCTAAGCCAATATAAATAATTCCAAGCCGATAATAGGCATCAGAATAATTTTCATCCAGAGAAATCAATTTTTCAAGAACCTCTTTCGCTTGCGTATTTTTCCCAAGATTCATTAGACAGACCGCGTAGTTGTAGTAGGTGGTGGCATCTTGATCGCCTGATTCGACTGCTTTCTTATAAAATTCGATCGCCTTTTCAAAATCCTTTTTTTTAGCATAGATTTTCCCTATGCTGTCAATAGGTAATGTAAAGTCAGGCTTCAATTCAACCGATTTCTGAAAATCTTCAAGTGCTTTATCAGTATCTCCGATTTTATCAAAGGACGCCCCTCTGTAGAAATAAAAAATCGGATTCGATGGATCTTCAGAGATCAATTCTGTAAATTTTTCGATTGCCTCTTCATATTTACCGTCATTCAATATATCTGATGCCTTACTTGATAATTTTGCTGATTTGGGAGCGCTGCTTTCAAAACTCACAAGTTTTATATCTACTTTAGCTGTATCTGCAAGTGGAACTCTGATCGTACGTTGCATTGGGATATATCCTTCCTTCTCGACAGTAATCTTATAAATACCAGGAATCAATCCTCCTCTGTAGAAATGACCTTTTTTATCTGAATGGAGTTCAAATTTTATGTTTGTAGATTTAGTATACACTATGATTATTTTTGCCTTGGCTATCGGCTCTCCTGTCTGGGCATCTTTTACAAATCCCTCAACGGAACCTGTAGTAATCGCAAAAGCCGCCAAATAAAAGGTCAAGACAATAGATAAGCCAATAAAAATCAATTTGTTAATGGTTTTTATCTCATTTCTCCTTAGTACTGTTTAAATTTTTCTTTTTAGATTTTTCTAATTTCTTCGCCCTATCCCAGTAAACTTTTGCTTTCTCTCTTTCTCCCAATGAATGATATATGGCTCCCAGGACTCTATTAATTTTGACTGTGTCCCCATATTTGCGCAGCATTTCAAAATATTCAGCTGCCTTCTGTTTTCTTTTAAGCTCCAGACATGAATTGGCAAGTAGTAAAAGTACAGAATAAATTTTTATGACATTCTCTTTTTCCAGAAGTTCGACAACTTTTTCAAAATCCTCGTTGGAGTAATAAGCCCGTGCTATGACGGGAATCGTAGTTGAGTTCCAAAGGTTTTCAGGAAGTTTGTTAAAGTATTCTATCGCTGTATCGAATTCGCCCTTATTTAAGTATTCCTGAGCCATCACAAATATATAGTTAAATCTGGATGCAACCACTTCAGATCTTTCAAAGTCTAAAGGTTTTTCTACATGAAATGGTATGACAGATATGATTTTTTTATAAATCTCCCCTTTTTCATTTTTTATACATAAGAAATAATAGTCACTTTTAATATCCATCAATGGCTGTCTGAACACAAAAAGATTTCCTTGTTTCACAATATCCTTTATTTCAAAGAGTTATTTGTGTCTACTACACTAGTAAGATGAATAGTAGGTTTGTATTCTGAAAAAATTAGACCTTCAAGAGATTCGTTTTTGTTGAAAATTAACCGTGGATCCGCGAGCACTTTATAGCCTTCGGTACTAAAAGGCATAAAATTATCAGATTCAAGCTCTTCTATTTTAAATCCCACCAGAACCGGCACGGTATCGTCGTTTAGGTTTATCCTCTCTTTATGTACGAAATAGCCTTCCTTGGTCTTATTAGAAAAAATTATGCTGACATTGTATTCCCCTTCAACGATAGGAGCGAAATCTTTGAATGCAAGCTTTCTTTCTTCAGCCATAGCTTTTTCCTTAACATCATCGAATTCCAAATTTATGTTTCTCTCCTGTTGATGAATTGTTCTTCCCTCCAAATCCTCTATTCTTAGATTAATGGTTATATTTGCTGTATGTAAATTGTCAGCAATTTTCCTAATGTCAATATCATCGGGCATAATAGAATAATTAAGGAATTTAAACCCTTTATTCTCACTTATAGAGATGAGTCCTTTTCCTCCAATTTCTTTTGCTGAATATATAACATCCACGATACCCTCAAAGGTCGCGAAATTTTTAAGATAATTTCTTTCCACTTCTCTTTCGGGTAAAGTATGTATCTGGGCAATTGCAGAACCAGAAGAAGTCATTGACTGGCCCCTAGCTGAATCGCCTTCTCCTGGGATAATAGAGAGAGTGGCTTGAGCAAGTTGTGGTAAACTTTCTTTTATGATTTGATATGCCTTGAGTTTTGAGGCCCTCCTCAATGAATAACCTGGAGAGATTATATCTAGAGCGCTATGAATGCCTGGGTGAAACTGTCTGTAATTTCCAAGATTTTTAGGCCTATAAAATAATAAATACATAAAAGGTGGAAGTCCGGGCCTCCCTTCAGCATGATAAATCCATAACTCGCAGTCGACTACGTCTTCATAGCCAGAAAAATTTCTTTTCTCAAAAGGTTCACCAAGAAGAATATAAATCCGTCCCATGTCTGAGTTAGGACCTTCTAATTGAGTCTCCGCATAATTTAGGCGTCTATAAAACTCCATCTTATATTCATTATATGGGGTTTCAGGCTTAGGGTCTCTGGCTTTCCAGAATTGTTCTTGAAATCTTTTCCTGTCTTCCTCTGTTTTCAAACTATCGAAAACAGCTTTTTCTGTTTTTGTTATGATTAGATGAACTTCATCCAGCCATTTTTTCCAAGGGTTTGATTTCTTTTTTGGAGCGTTTGAAGAGCTTAAAAATGACACGAAAAAAACAGATATTAATAATGCAAAAAATAATTTATTCTTATTTTTCACTTCTCCATTATACCATGAACAAAAAAAATGTAAATTTTCCCTGCTGAATTTCAGAAGAGATAGACATTATTGCTAAATTTTTTTAATTTTTCTAGTTCCTGTGGTAAGATATCGATTTAAAACCGATATGAAAAAAGGAAGAATCAGAACATGGGATTTGATAAGAATATTCAAGAAATTTGAGTGTAATAGGGAGGAGAAAATGAATCCTGCTAATAAAATTAAACATTTATCGTTTATTTATCTATTTCCATTAATTATAGTAATGTGTGGAACTATTTCTTCTCCAGTGAATGGACAGTCAAAGGCAAAATTAGAGGGCACAGTTCTAAACATCAATAAAGAAGCGATTCCACAAGCAGA
>JAUWJP010000289.1 GCA_030607635.1 Candidatus Aminicenantota bacterium | reverse complement strand
GGGGATTTGATGTCTATGATGACAATTATGGTAGCCCGAGCTCACAGGAATTTTCTTATGTAGAGAGAAGAGCCGAAGTTGTTGTCGAAAGAGCATTGAATTGGCTTGATAACAAGAATACTCCCTGGTTTCTCTGGATTCATTGTTTTGATCCTCACCAGCGCTATAACCCTCCGGAGCCGTTCAAAACTCAATACGAGATTAATCCCTATAACGGAGAGGTTGCCTATGTTGATTTTACTCTGGGAAAGTTATTTTCTTACCTTGAGGAAAACGATTTGAACGATAATACTTTGATCGTTTTTACAGGAGATCATGGCGAGTCTCTGGGCCAACACGAAGAATCAACTCATGGCTATTTTGGTTACAACAGCACTATCTGGGTGCCTTTGATCATCTCATTTCCTGGGATAAAGCAAGGTCATATCGGTCAAAATGTTTCTCACGTCGACATCTTCCCCACAGCCTGTGATATATTGAGCCTGGAAAAGCCTTCTCATCTCCAGGGAGTTTCCCTTCTGCCTGCCATTAATGGAAAGAAGCTGGCAAATCGAGCCATTTATTTTGAATCTCTTTATCCTTATTACAGCAGAGGGTGGGCTCCTTTAAAGGGTTTCATTCAAGGGGATGAAAAGTTTATAGATTCACCTATTCCTGAATTCTATGATTTAGAAAAGGATTTTGATGAAACAAAGAATCTGGCTGAAACAAAAAAATTAGACAAATACAGAGACACGCTCGCAAAATTAATAGAAGAGCAATCGAGTGCCGGCGAGGTTGATTCAAAACAAAAAATTGATAGAGAAGCCAGAGAAAAGCTTCAAAGCCTGGGTTATATCTCGTCCCTTTCTACCACAAGAAAAGAAACTTTCACCCCTGAAGATGATTTAAAAGTTCTTCTTCCTTATCAAGACAAATTGATGAAAGCCATGGGTGCTTATCACAAAGGAAAAATTGATGAGGGGATAAAGATTTTAAAAGAAATCGTTGCCGAGAGAGAAGACTTTAATCTGGCTTATACTTATCTTGCCACTTTGTACAAAGAACAGAATAAATTAAGGGAAGCTGTAGAAATCCTGAGAAAAGGATTTGAGAATAATCCTTCAAGTTATCAAATCATCGTCTCCTTTGGTTTATTTCTTACAGAGGTAGGCCGGTATGGTGCTGCTGTCGATATTCTTGAAAAGGGATTGGCTCTAATGGATTATGATCCCGAGCTCTGGAATTATTTGGGTGTAGCTTACTGGAAAAAAGGAGATTTCGAAAAAGCTCAGGAAGCCTACGAGAGAGCTCTTTCTCTGGATTATAATTATCCTATAGCTTTTAATAATCTTGGTTCTCTTTATCTCTCCTGGTTTCTTATAACAAAAGAACCTAAAGCTCGCCAAAAGGCTATCCGAAACTTTAAAAAAGCTATTGAACTGGACCCTAATTATCCCTCTCCCTATAATGGCTTAGGTGGAGCCTACAGAAATGCTGGAAATATAGAAGGGGCAATTTATTGCTGGGAAAAAGCCGTGGAACTTAAGCCCGATTTCTCCTTTCCGCTTTATAATTTAGGCTTAGCCTATTTAGCAAAGGGGGATAAAACTCAGGCATTATCTTATTTCGCTAAATATAAGGAAATGCACTATCATTCTCTCTCCCCTGAAGGAAAAGATAAGCTCGATACCTTGATTCAAAAATGCAAGTTATAGTGGCAAAATATTTTATAAGCTCTTTTTTATCTTCTATTGAATATGCAGATCCCAATGTTTAACTTCCTTCCTAGGTCAAAGGGTTTATTGAGTTTTTAGAAATGAAAATCGAAAAAAGAAAGAAAATCTAAATGGGCAAAAAAAGCTTCATTTTTTTCCTCTTCTTGACCTGTCTTTTTCTGAGCATATTTTCAGCCGCCTCTCCTTTAGTTTCCATAAAGGATACACAAGAAACTAAGTTAAATCTTCTTCTCATCACAATAGATACACTTAGATCAGATAGGCTGAGTTGTTACAACAGCCAACATCTTGAAACTCCTAACATTGATAGCTTAGCCGAAAAAGGAATATTGTTTTCGAGAGCCTTTGCCCATACTTCTACTACTTTGCCTTCACATACAAATATACTTTTAGGATTGACTCCTCTGTATCATGGGGTTCACGAAAACATAAATTTTGGCGTAAGGGAAGAATTTCTAACCTTAGCCGAGCATTTAAAAAATCATGGTTATTCCACTGGAGCCTTTGTCGGTGCTTATTGTCTTCATTCAAGGTTTGGACTTGGACAGGGCTTTGATATCTACGATGATGATTATCAGAGAGTGAAATTTCAAAAACTTGCTTATGGAGAAAGAAAAGCTGAAGTTGTTGTGGATAATGCTCTTGGCTGGCTAAAAAACCAGAAGTCTCCCTGGTTTCTTTGGATCCATTGTTTTGATCCTCACGATCCTTATGGACCTCCAGATCCCTTCGAGACTAAATATGAAAAGAATCTTTATGATGGAGAGGTTGCCTATGTTGATTTTGTGCTGGGAAAGCTTTTCAATTATATGAGAAAGAACAATATTTTCGATAGGACTCTGACAATCTTTACTGGAGATCACGGGGAATCATTAGGACAACATAACGAAATGACTCATGGCTATTTTGCTTATAACACAACACTATGGATTCCTCTCATTATTTCTATTCCAGGTGTAAATAAAGGCCAGGTTAAGAAAATTGTCGGCCATATAGATATCTTTCCTACTGTTT
>JAUWJP010000165.1 GCA_030607635.1 Candidatus Aminicenantota bacterium | reverse complement strand
CCTTTCAAGGGCCAATTGACCTCTGTTATCCACAAATCACATTTTCTCCCGCACGAACCATCCACCACCGCCTTCTGCAGTGCAATCTTCCTGGCGGTATCCCAGCCATCCTGCAAATTTTCCGGGGCTCCCATCCTATCAACATATAGAAGAGAACTCACCTTAGAAAAAGGAATGGCATTCAAGACAGGCGGATAGAGATGAAACTCAAAATCAATCACAGCCGGCCCCACAAGTTTAACGTTGTATTTTTTTGCCAGAGATACGGCTGGGAGAGCAAGCTTCAGATACTCTTTGTAGCTCCAGACTCCCCACTTTGTCCTGTTCCAGGCATGACCCACTTCAAAAAATGATGCATTCACCCCAAAGCGGGAAAACACCTCTTCCAGGAAGTGCTGCCAGCGCGAGGGATTGACCACATCATCCCTCTGCTGAAGGAGAGCAATAGTGAGCTCAATATCGTATTTCGGGAGAAGCTTAAAGAATTTTTCGAAGACATCGAGTTTCTCTCTCTCCCAGGAAGGAATCCTGACAAGGGTCTTCCGGACTCCTGTCTCTTTTAAAAGCTCAAGGACTTCCTCTGCTCTCTCATCTGAAGGAGAAACAGAAATAGCTACGGGACTTTCTATCCTGACCGGCTCTTCATACATTTTTTTCCGGTACTCCCGATAGCGGGATAAGATGGGAACCGCTCTGCGAATGTTTGAAGCCAGGAAGCCGAAATAGCTCGCTGTATGTTTTAAATGATAGCGAAGCCTGTCTTTTTTTAAGGCGACATTATGGGGCTGGTCAGCATAAACGTTCCAACGGAATTTAAAACTCATCTTACTGAATCTTTAATTTCTGGGCCAATTGTCTCAGCCTTAGTTTTTTCTTAAGCTCAACAAATTGCGTGTATAAAGTTTTATTTATTCTATACCAAAACCAATGCAATCTCTTCACCTGAGTCCCTCCCAAATAATGCTGCAAAAAAAAGCGCTGAAAATCAAGGGGCACACCCAGGCGAATGAGATTCTTCACGCCGCTCAAGAGGCCTATTCGCTTCTTGGTCCTTATCCTTATGCGGTTGGTATCAATAAGATAAAACCTGAATTCCCCTTGTTTATCTTTCTTAACCAGGATGTTTCCATCGGAAAGATCGCGATGGAGAATCCCCTTTTTATGGCAGGTAGAAAGATGCTGGCTCAAGGAGACAAGGAGTGGATGGAGCTCAGAAGGAGGAAGTTTAGGGAAGAGGAAGCGAATCTCTTCGATTCCTCCTACTCTCTCTGCCAGAAAAAAGCTCTGGTCCAAGAAAAGCCCCTTTCTTTTCTCTAAGTAAGCTACAGGAGGAGGCGTCTCTATCCTCCTCTCAACTAAAGCTACAGCGCCACGCCAGGATTTAAAGGCCTTTCCGCGCAGAAAGAGGCTTTTCAGCCTGTTCACTCCCATATAACGAAACTCTTTAATAACAATGTCTACTTTGCTTTCATCTTGCTGAGGGAAAGCGACAACGCCCACTCGATTCCGCCTGTCAAGAAGAATTTCTGTATCCTGGTCGCTCAAAAGACGGCTGCAATCAGAAATCGCCTGGACAAAAAGAGGATGATTGTAGGATGTCTTTATTCGCCCCTTGAAAGGAGGTAAGGAAAGGGGCTGATCATACTCTTGTTTCATCGGACTATTCATCCTCCCCGAATGATAAAATTTTTCTCCAGTAATTTTATAAGAGTGCGGCCAATGGCCTCTGGTGAAAATTTTTGGCTTACCAGTTGATAGCCTCTCTCAGCAATTCCTTCCCTTAAATCCTCATCTCTGCTAAGCTCAAGGATAGCCTGTGCCAGAAGATCCGACTTCAATTCTTGAATGAGAAATATGTTTTCTCGATGCGAAAAAAATTCCTCAACTGCAGGAGTCCGACCTGTGATGACGGGTTTCCTCATCCCCATAGCCTGGAATATCTTATGGGGAACTACTCGCCTGGCCTTTTCTGTCCTGCCGAAAATTCCCAGACAAATATCCGAAGAGGCAATCCTGTTTGGCAGCTCCTTCAGAGGCAACCAGTCTTCAAAGAGAACATTGCTTAAACCGTGCTTAGAGGCTAAATCCTTCGCCAGGAGGAGTGTCTGCCCTGAGCCTATAAACCTGAACTGGATCGACGGCTCTTTGCTGGAAATGATATTTGCCGCCTCCAGTATGCAATCCACGCCATGGAGAGGGAGAAATGAACCAAAAAAAAGCACTGTGAATCTGTCTTCTTTTTCCGCAGCCGCTGAAGGTCTAAAAATGTCATCATCAAATCCAACAGGGAGTACTTCTACTTTTTGTGAGGGAAGGCCGTACTTCTGGCAGAAATAATCTTTGTGCGCTTGAGTGTCGGCCAGAATAAGGTCTGATAGCTTAAAGGCCCAGTAATCGATCTTGAAATTTAACCGGGCCTGCCAGGAGTTGAGGGGTTTTCTTTTCCAATCTATTATCTTCGTCTCAAAACGACCAGCCAAAGGGTCGAATACGATCTTTTTTGAAGAGAAAAGAGAAAGGATTTTGGCTAAAGGAACATCCTTCTGACAGAATTCAGGGACAAAAAAGATATTATGTCTGGTATAAGAGCTTAGGTATCGAGAAGCCAGGAGGGGATATCTCAACCAGAACTTATATTTTGGTGGAAGCCAGCATTCTGAAACCTCAACGCCATTCAATCTTAATCCCTTTTTTATGACTGTATTCCTGGGGTACTCAGGATCGTAAGCGCCAAAAAAACATAACCTCATTTTTTGCTTATAAATATCACCCCTTATCCTGCTCTGTCAACAGACATGGATAGTAACGACGCCAAAAGTATCACAAAAAAAATTGGAAGCTACCCCCATTTCACAAAGGATAATAAAGGAGTTTTATTGAAATTGTGATAAAAAATTAGTATAATTACCAAAGTTGGGTATTCTAAGTTAGCAAGGTGTAAACTTAATTCTAATTGTCGGCAGAACTAATATAACATTTCTTTGAAAATCTGCGTTTTATTTTGACTATACTCACTAGCTAAGTGAAAACGCGATAAAAAAAAAGTATTTTCTACGACAAGTGAGGTGAGAAATGTTTGATAAAAGAAAATTTCCAAGACTGGGGGAAATATGGGAATTGGATTACAGGAAGATAGGCTTAGAAGAGTTTAAAAAGGACCCTCTCAACACATTCACTGTGAACATCAGCGGCGGAGGAATCCGTTTTGAAGTTGATGAGGAAATTCCCAACGGAACCATGCTCGCTCTCGAATTGAGATCAACGATCTTTCCCTCCACTATAATCGGTATTGGGAAAACTATTTGGTGTAAGATGGGAAGGCGGGAAGACAAATATGACATTGGCATTGAATTCTGGTGGACAGGCTGGAGAGACAATGACGCCCAAAAAGCGCTGTCAGAATACGTCAGCAAAAAAATCCCTGAGCATAGCTGAATCGCCTGAATAGAAGCACTTCTTCCTCAAAGAGTTCATCTCCGGGGACATTTGTACCCTTTGGATTCCTCCAGTTTATCTTTAGATTTAAAAGGTGGGCTTGATAAATCAAGCCCCTACACAAGATGAATTAAATCCCTACACAAGATAGATCAAACACCTACGCAGGATGGATCGAATCCGTACACAAGATGAAGCAAGCCCCTGCATTAAGAAAAAAAGGGAAATCCGTTTTTTGAAAGTGCCACACAATTATTGAGTTATTGCAACAATCTCCACATTTTCCCGCTTTTTCTTATTTGACTGGGAAAAGAATTATAGTATAAGATAGCACGAAGGAGAGATATGATGGCTTTAGATCCTCAGATTCTTGAAATTCTGGCTTGTCCTGTATGTAAAGAAGATGTGAAGCTTACAGCAGATGAGAAAGGCCTTAAATGCGCGAAATGCCACCGCGTCTATCCCATAAAAGACGACATCCCGGTTATGCTCATCGAAGAGGCAACCATTGATTCAGAAAGGCCGACAAAGGATTGATCCTTCCCAGATAAAAAAAATCCTTCTGATCAGGCTCAGACGTATCGGCGATGTCATCCTGACCACTCCCGCCATTTCTGCCCTGAGACAGGGTATTCCGGCGGCGTCTATTTCTTACATCGTTGAGAAGCCTTACAGGGAGCTAGTTGAAGGAAATCCAAATCTGGATAAAGTCATTGTCCTTGAGAGAAAACAGAGCCTAAGAGATTTTCTCAAGCTTATCCGTCTGATTCGAAAAGATAAATACGATGTTGTCCTTGATTTTCATGGAGGACCGAGAGCATCTCTCATCACCTTGCTTTCCAGGGCAAAATTAAAAGTAGGTTACAGGGTCAAATACAAAAATTTTATCTATCACATTAAGCTCCCTCGCAGCCCTAAAGCAGGATATTTCCACAGCGTCGAAAACCACATCAATCTTGTAAAAGCGCTGGGAGTGGACGTCAAATCTCTTCCTCCACTTTATCTTCCTCAGGCTCGAAAAACTGAGGCTGAAAAAATAAATAAATTCATCGAAGAAAACGCGCTCGGAGGACACAAGATTATCACCATCCACATCAGTGCAGGAAATGCATTTCGCAACTGGGGTGTTGATAACTTAGTGCAGTTT
>JAUWJP010000187.1 GCA_030607635.1 Candidatus Aminicenantota bacterium | reverse complement strand
GGAATCTTTTTTTTCTAAGGCACGTTTTAGAATAGAATTAATTTCGTCACTGGGTATTATTTCCCAGAATGGTCTCCCCATAGATTCTTCAGACCTGAGCTCCAGCATGGAGGCTAAAGAAGAATTGAGCAGAATTGTATTTTCATCTTTATCGATTACAATGACTCCTTCCTGCATGCTGCCGAGAATAGCTTCCATTTCATTCTTATCTTTAATAATTGCTCGGATCTTTTGCTCTAGCTGATCGGACATTTCGTTTAAACTCTTGGCAAGTTGACCGACTTCATCCTTAGTTCTAATCCTTACTTTTTTACTGAAATCTCCTTGGATGATTTTCTGCGCGAAGGAGTTCATTTCTGAGAGAGGGGAACTAAAATGTCGACCAACCAGAGCTCCAAGACCGATTGATACTAATCCTCCGATTAAGATCGAATAAATTATAATCTTATGGATACTAGCCATTTTTTCTTTTACTTCGACCAGAGGAAGAGATAGTCTTATCACCTGCGAAACTTCATCGTTTTTAACAACAGGAATAGCGATATACATCATATCGATTTTAATCGTCTCGCTAAAGCGAATACTCTGGCCAGTCCTTTTGGATAATAAGGCGGTTTTAATCTCTGGCCTATTCTTGTGGTTTTCCATTTTGGCGGGATCTTCATCTGAGTCAGTCAAAACAATTCCTTCAGAATCAATAACCGTAATCCGAGCTCCAATTTGGCGATTTAAATCCAGGACTGTACTCTGGATGAGTTGAGGGTCTTTATTTTCTTTTAGAATATTTTTTACCAGCAAAGCATTGGTTTCAAGTTCTCGAGCAATACGATTTTGGTAAAAGTTTTTTAACGAAAGGCTTGATATGGTTCCGACTAATCCTAAGCAGATAATAATAACCAGAGCATAGGTTGAGAACAACTTTCCGTAGATTTTACGCATTTAAAGAATCAATCCTTGAATTTGTAACCAACTCCTCTAATTGTTTCTATAAGGTATGAAGCCGGACCTAATTTCTGACGAAGCCTCCTGATATGAACATCAACTGTTCGGTCCACAACGAAACTCTCTTCTTTCCATGCCTTATCCAGAAGTTGATCTCGAGTGAAGACTTTTCCTTTATTCTGAGCTAAAAAAGCAAGGATCTTAAATTCAGTAGAAGTTAGAGATAAAGGCTTATTTTTTAAGCTGACTTGATATTTTGCCAAGTTAATTGTTAGAGGTCCAATTTTTATGATTTCTGCCTTTTCTTCCTTAGGCTCTTTCCTCCTCAGTATGGCTTTCACTCGAGCTGCAAGAATCCTGGGACTGAAGGGTTTAGTAATATAATCATCTGCTCCTAGTTCAAGTCCGACCACAATGTCTGTTTCATCACTTTTAACAGTGAGCATGACAACCGGAATAGATGAGGTTTTAGTCTCTCTTTTTAGAATTCTGCACACTTCCAATCCATCTATACCAGTGAGCATTAAGTCAAGAACGATTAATTGGGGATTTTCATTGGAAGCGCGGCGGATTGCTTCTTCTCCGCTAGTCGCTGTAATGACCTTAAGTCCTTCTTTTTCAAGATTATATCGGATTAACTCAATAATATCCTTTTCGTCATCTACGACTAAAATTTTTTCTCTAGCCATGCTATTGCCAGATTTATAGAATCTTTCTTTGAAAGAATAACACAAAAAGCTTCGGCAATAAAATGGTGAAATTCAAACAGGTGGAATCAAGTCCAAGGCCTGGTTGTAAAATTAGTTTGGAAAAGTAGGGTAGGAGTCTATTTTTCGCCCTCAAGGAAAACTGTTGCAACAGCATATTCTTTCAGGTGAGAGATGGAAACATGGGCTTCGACAAAGGAAAATCTTTGCTTTGATTTTATCTCTAATTGAGGCTTTCCAGAGGGAAGGTTAAAAAGCTCAACTTCTTTCCAGCTTATCCTTTTTCCTATTGCCTTAAAAAAGGCCTCTTTGGCAGCAAAGCGGGCTGCTAAATGCTGGTATTTGTTTCTTTTTTTTAGGCAATAACTGACTTCACGGGAAGTGAAGATCCTCTCCAAAAAATTAGGATTTTTTTCCGCTATTTTTTTGACACGTTCCACTTCAATTATATCGATTCCGATTCCCTTTACCATATTGATCTCCCGATTTTAGTGGATCTTGTGTATCGTATGTTTTATTAAGCATATATTATATTGTTTTGCACTTAAAGTTTTTCTTTTCATGATCTATTCAGGCTTGATGAATCAGACACATGCAGTTCCTTTTTTATATTCAACCGATGAGCTTGATAAATCAAGCGCCTGCAACATCGCAGTTCTCCTTTTTTCGTCAAATTCTGTTTTCTTCGTACAGTCTATTCAATGTGGGTTTGATAAATCAAATTATTACATTTAGAAAAAAGGTGGGTTTGATGAATCAAGTCCCTACAAATTATTTAATTCGCTGATGAGAGCCTGGGTGGCTTTCGTCCCGATTATCTTTGCCAAATCCTCAGGTGCTGCCTTTTTTATCTCTTTTAGGTCTTTATATTTATCAAGTAAGGCGGCTTTCCTCTTTTTGCCTAAACCTGGAATATTATCAAGCCGGGATTCGAAACTTCTCTTTTCTCTTCTCAAGCGGTGAAAGGAAATAGCAAAACGGTGAGCTTCGTCTCTAATATTCTGGAAAAGTTTCAGGGCAGGTGAAGTTCTCTCTAAGCTTATGCCTTTTTTTCGATCAGGAGCGAAGATAATTTCTTCCTTTTTTGCCAGCGAAACTACGGGTAGATTGCCCACTCCTAACTCCTCAAGGGCTCCTCTGGCTGCATTAAGCTGACCTTTTCCTCCATCAACCAGAATCAAATCCGGAAAGTCTTTCTTTTCTTCCAGAATTCTTTTGTACCTTCTTCGGATGACTTCTTGAAGACTGGCAACATCATTCGGCCCTGCCACAGTCTTGATTTTGTATTTCCTGTAATCATTTTTCTGAGGTCGTCCATTCTCGAAGACGACCAGTGAGCCTACGGATTCTTCACCTCCAATATTGGAAATATCAAATCCCTCGATGCGCTCAGGGATGGATTTTAAATTAAAGATTTTTTTTATCTCTATCAGTGGCGCGAGTCCTTCATATTTTTTCCGAAGCAGAATTTCAGCATTACTGCTAGCAAAATCCACTAACTTTTTATTCTTTCCTTTCCGAGGGACGATGATTTCAATTTTTTCTCCCCTTAGGTTCGAGACCTTTTTTAAGATTCTGTCTTTTTCCTCTGGCGCGAACGGCAAAAGAATTTTATCCGGCATGTTCTTTCTGTGTTTATAAAGTTTTTTTAGATAATTGGAGAGGATTTCTTTGTCAGCAATATCTTTCTTCTCCTGAAAAAATATATCCTCTGATTCAATAACTTTGCCTTTTCTCATGAAAAAAACATAAAGGGCTACGTTTTTATTTTCTCTTGAGTAACCAAAAATGTCCTTGTTTTCCATTCCTACTGAAATAAGCTTGGGTTTTGCTTTAATCTCCTCTATGGTGCGAATGATATCTCTCCAGTGTGCAGCTTGCTCAAATTCTTGGTGAGCAGCAGCTTCCTGCATTTTCTTTTTTAGAATTTTCAATAATTTTTCTGTTTTTCCTTCAAGAAAAAGGAGAACATTTTTGATGCTCTTCCTGTAGTCTGATTCTGAGATGTATTCAACACAAGGAGCTGAACACAGCTTTAGGTCATAATCAAGACAGGGTCTTTTCCTCTTTCCTGGAACAGATTCCTGGCAGGTTCTCACCCCAAAATACTTAGCGCTGAGGTGAATTGTGTTTCGAGCCTGGCGAGCAGGGCTGAAAGGGCCGAAATATTTAGCCCCGTCTTCCTCAACTCTCCGTGTTAAATATATTGCGGGGAATTTCTCCTGAAGCGTCAATTTCAGGTAAGGGAAGCTCTTATCGTCTTTGAGCCTGAGGTTGAACTTGGGCTGGTGTTGACGGATGAAATTATTCTCGAGGAAAGCGGCTTCTTTCGCAGAGTCGGTAAGGATAAAATCGATCTCTTCGGTTTCAGAGAGAATTTTTTTTATTTTTGCATCAGAAGTCGGAAGAAAATAAGACTTGACTCTATCCTTTAGAGAACGTGCTTTCCCGATGTATATGACCTCGCCTCCTTTGTCTTTGAAAAAATAAATACCTGGCCTATTTGGCAGGTTCTTGCTATCTGATTTTAAGTCGCTCATAATCAGCAGTTTTTTTGCATCATGCCATAGTTTTTATAACTGAAG
>JAUWJP010000046.1 GCA_030607635.1 Candidatus Aminicenantota bacterium | reverse complement strand
CCATTCCATCGATGTAGGACATGTTTTCAGCGCCGCTGGCACCGTCTACTGATATTCCGCTTAGATATGGTTCGGTATTTACTCCAGGCACAGCTGTAACGAGGGTATCAAAATTTCTGCCTCTGGGTAGCATCTCAAAAAACTCCTTATTCATGTTCATTCCTTTGGTCGTACTCTTCACATCAATCAAAGGCGAGCGTCCCAAAACAGTAATTTCTTCCTCGATTGTACCTGGCGTCATGGTGATATCAACTGTAATAGTCTGTACTATATCTGTACTGAGTATAATATCTTTCCTGACAACAGTATTAAATCCTCCAAGAGAGTACCTGATTGTGTAAGTTCCAGAGGGCAAGGCAAAAATACGATAGACTCCATTTTCATTGGTTATTACCGCAGTTTTACCTATCATCTTCGGGCTCGATGCTTCCACGGTTATGCCAGGGAGAGGGGTACCTTCATCATCTGTGACAGTCCCAACGATTTTTCCGGTTAAGCCAACCTGAGCTGTTAACAATCCGCTCATCAGGATTAAACCTATCAGCGCGTACAAGAAAGTTCTAAATTTACTCAATTTTTTTCCTCCTTTTATCCCGCATATCCCTTTTTCAGGATTGCTCGGGACTAAAAATCTTTTTTGTTCGGCATCTTGTGTTAGATGTTAATTGCCGAACAAAATTAACCTCTGCCCTAGAGGGAGAGTTTCATCTCTTGCAAAACTTAGATTTGACCTCTCACTCTAACTATTAACCTAGTAACTCATCGCCTGCTTGATTATCACCCCCTCATAATTTGAAATTATTAGACATACGCAGTATAAGTTGCAAAATCTGTGCCAACTTTAAACAAATGAGCAGATTTCGCAATTTATTTATTATCAATCTGTTACAAAATGTTACAAAACTCTAGTTTAAATCAGATTGAATACTTATTCAAATTTTTGGATTTGATACAAATTTTTGGATTTCGCATCACCTCCAATTTACATTTTTGCATGACAATAGAGCTTATTGCTTAACTCATTTGTAAGGGAAATTCTTATTTTATTATTCTTTTTCTTGAAATGTCATTCTTTATTTCTTAAACTTAGCCTAACCACGATGAAGTACATAGCTGACCTTCATATCCATTCCAAATTCTCAAGAGCTACTTCCCGGAAGATGGTTCTGGATACCCTTGCATACTGGGCCAAGATAAAGGGAATACGACTTCTAGCCACAGGGGACTTTACCCATCCAGAATGGCTATTTCTGCTCAAGCAAAAACTGGAGCCGCAAGGAAACGGCTTCTTCCGTTTGAAAAACATCGTTCCCTCAAATAATGAATACCTGAAATCTCTCCATCCTTCCCCCGGGGATGTCTCCTTTATCCTCTCTACAGAAATAAGCTTTATCTATTCTAAAAAGGGAAAGGTAAGGAAAATTCACATCCTCCTTCTTGCTCCAGACTTTGACTCTGTTGACAAAATCAACCAGAAGCTTTCCGGCCTGGGCAACCTGCGATCCGATGGTCGTCCAATTCTGGGCATGGACGCTAAGGCTTTTGTTAAAATTGTTTCCGATCATTGCCCGAACTGCGTGGTTATTCCCTCCCATATCTGGACTCCCTGGTTTTCTCTTTTTGGGGCTAACTCTGGCTTTGATTCTATTGAGGAGTGTTTCGAAGAGACGACTCCTTTTATCTTTGCCCTGGAAACAGGTCTCTCCTCTGACCCTTCCATGAACTGGCTTCTCTCCTGTCTCGACAAGTACACTTTAGTCTCAAACTCTGATGCCCACTCTCCCTCCAAGATAGGAAGAGAGGCCAATGTTTTCGACACAGACTTCAGCTACAAAGGCCTGATTGAAGCGATAAAAAGTAAAAATCCTGATAAATTCCTCCACACAATTGAATTTTATCCAGAAGAGGGAAAATACCACTATGATGGACACCGCAAATGCGGAACCCTCTTCTCTCCCAGGGAAAGCTTACAACACAATAATATCTGCCCCAAATGCGGAAAAAAAATCACTATCGGCGTGATGCATAGAATAGAGGAACTATCCGACCGTGACCAGGGAAACTCTCCTCCCCTTAGAATTCCTTACATAAACCTTATTCCCTTAAATGAAATTATTGCCCAAGCCATCGAAAAAACTGCCGAGTGTAAAAGTGTCTGGGATATCTATTTTCGTTTCATCCATGAATTCGAGAACGAACAGAATATATTAACAGAAATAAGCTCAGCGGAATTAAAGCGAATCCATCCAGAGAGAATCAGTCTTGGGGTGGAGCGGATGAGAAAAGGAGCGGTGAAAATTGTACCCGGACATGACGGATGCTTTGGAGATATCAATCTTTTCGAGAAAGATACTTTAGAAGAGGAAGCCCAGGCCCAGCTCAAACTTTTCTGAAAGAATAGTCAGCGGAACGGATCTTCTTTAGAAACTAATAAAAACACATTAAATAAAATGTTATTGCGAGTGACTGAAGGGCGTGGCAATGACAATGTAAAAACCTTTATTGCACATGTATTAATGAGTGCAACTTACAAAAATGAAAATTGATTTTGGAAAAAACGAATTCAGCGAGCACATTCGCCTGACGCTTTTAGCGGTGCTTGTCGGTCTTGCCGGCGGTCTTGCTTCGGTCATCTTTAAAAAAATGATTTTCCTCTTCCAGAACCAGTTCTGGCGAGCAGAAAGCTTCATCTCTTCTGTCTCTTCTCAGCCATGGTACCTTACAATCCTCATCCCGGCGCTTGGAGGATTGATCATTGGCCCTATTATTTACTACGGGGCAAGAGAAGCCAAAGGCCATGGCGTGCCTGAAATAATGGAATCCCTGATCTTTCGGGGGGGACGAATCCGAGCTAAAGTGGTCGCCATAAAAGCCCTGGCATCTTCCATCTGTATTGGCTCTGGAGGCTCTGTAGGGCGGGAAGGCCCAATCGTTCAGATAAGCTCAAGCGTGGCATCGTCAATCGGCCAATTGTTCCGGATAAAAGAAAGAGGGATGAGGACTTTGGTTGCTGCTGGAGCAGCAGCCGGCATAGGAGGAACCTTTAATGCGCCAATTGCAGGAGCTCTTTTCGCAGTAGAAGTCCTTCTGGGAGAATTCGGCGTCTTCTCTTTTAGCCCGATCATTATCGCTTCTGTCATTTCCACGCTGACCTCAAGACTCATCATTGGCGATTTTTCAGCTTTTACTGTCCCTGAATATACGCTCATCAGTGTTTGGGAGATCGGTCCCTATATACTGCTGGGAATAGTGAGCGGATTAATCGCCATTATTTTTATAAAAACTCTCTATTTTTTCGAGGATAAATTAGACAGAATCCATCTCCATCCTCTCCTAAAACCGGCTCTTGGAGGCCTTTTAGTTGGCGCAATTGGCTTGGGTTTACCTCATATATTTGGAGTCGGCTATGGCTCAATTGATGCTTGTCTGCAGAATCAGTTGGGTTTCTGGCTTGCTTTTCTTCTAATCTTTGCTAAAATTCTGAGCACCTCCTTAACCCTGGGTTCTGGCGGTTCCGGTGGGATTTTCGCACCTTCCCTTTTCCTGGGAGCAATGACTGGAAATTTTATGGGGTCAATCTTTCACAATTATTTCCCTTCTTCCATTTCTTCCCCGGGCGCTTTTTCTCTTGTGGGAATGGGAGCAGTAGTGGCAGCAGCGACACATGCTCCTATGACTGCCATAATCATAATCTTTGAATTAACCAATGACTATAAGATCATCCTCCCCCTGATGCTCTCCTCTATTATCGCATCCTTCTTGACTGTGGGCATCCATAAAGAATCAATCTACACCATGAAGCTCAAACGCAGAGGCATCCTCTTTAAAGAAGGGAGGGAAGTGAATATCTTAAGGTCTCTTCTTGCAAAAGACTTTATCAGTCAAGACTATCATGGATTCATGAATACAGACCACGTCGAGAAAATTATAGACCAGGCTATTGGCGGCAAATACCATACCTTCCAGATTGTAGACTCTGATAAAAATTACGTGGGTTGCTTCGCCCTGAATCAAATGAAAAAACTCGTTCCAAAGAAAGAAGTGCTTGGACCTTTCATCATTGGCCAAGACTTGGCTGTTCCCGGTATTCAGCTTGACTTTGAAGACAATCTTGAGCAAGCCATGGAAATTTTCGGCCGGGAAGATGTGGCTGAAATCGCTGTGTTGAAAGATAAACAATTTATCGGAGTTGTGAAAAGAAAGGATGTCATCGAAGCTTATAACCATGAGATTGCCAAGAGAGAGGCCGCCTCTGGACTGGTCCAGAAGCTAAAGTTTACCCATGAGACCAAAACGATCGATATAGGAAAAGGATACAGAATAATGGAGATAGATGCTCCTTATTCCTTCTGGGATAAAAGCTTGAAAGAACTCAACCTGAAGGCTCTCTACCGAACCGATGTCCTGCTTATCAAAAGGAAGTTCCCACCTCAGACGATTACTCTTCCTTCTGCGGATGAAATCATCAGGAAAGAAGATGTTCTGGTTCTTGCCGGCCTTGCAGAAAATATAAAAAAAATCACAAACATCAAACCATAACTGCAGGGATTTGATTTATCTATAGGAGGAAAAGAGCCCAATTTGATTTCTGGTTTTCTTGACAACACCCCTATTAAGCCTTATATTACACGATAAGCAAGGAATGAACGATGGAAATTGAAATGAAAATAAAAGGGCTCGTTGTTGACCCCATATCTAAAATGCATATTGTTGTGCTTGAAGACCTCAATAGCGAACGTATGCTTCCGATCTGGATCGGAGTATTTGAAGCTAACGCCATTGCCCTAAAAATAGAAAACATATCCACACCTAGGCCTATGACCCACGATCTTCTAAAAAGCTTTCTGGATAAACTCAATATTTCCATCGAAAAGATAGTGGTCAACGATGTCAAGGACAATACTTTTTTTGCCCAGATCCATTGCCGCAACAAAGATCAGACTATGACTATTGATTCCCGCCCTTCTGATGCCATTGCTTTAGCCCTCCGGGTAGAGGCACCCATATTTGTGGAAAATGAAGTTGTGAAAAAAGCTCATAGTCTAAAATTCGACGATAATCTGGAAGACTCAGAAAAACTCAAGAAGTGGCTGGAAGGATTAAAACCCGAAAACTTCGGCAAATACAAAATGTAAATTCATCCCCGGGGTCACCCATTATCGGCTTATGTCCTTAAGGTAAAAAGGAAATATAGTCCAATCAATCCGAAAATCAAGTTTGGTCCCCAGGCAGCCAAAAAAGCATCCAGATAATTAAGATAACCTAGGCTCTTGAAAATTCCTATCCCACCCCAATAGATCATTGCAATAACAATGCTCAAGCCTATGCCAACCAGAGTTCCTCTCTTTCCCATAGAAAAAGCAAAAGGAATCCCGAGGAGAGTCATGATCAAACTGGCAAAAGGAAAAGATACTTTATAGTTCAAATCAACCTTAAACCTAACCGTATCAAAATCCCGCTCTTCGAGCTCTTCTATATACTGCCCGAGTTCTCTATAACTCATCTGTTCTGGCACTTTCCGTTCCTTCAGGAAATAGTTTCTATCTTCTACTACCGATAAATCCATTTTCTCACTTTTTTCGAACTTTGTGGGCCTGCCATTGACAAAGTCTCTATACCAGCAATTTGCCAAGGAAAGATGCCCCTCACTTAAATAACCTCTCTCGGAATAAGTCCTTCTTTGAAAAGACCATGTTGAGGGATCGAAATCATAAATCGAGAGCTGACTGAAGACAGATTTTTCTCGATCAAAGTAGTTGTAATGGTAAATTCTGTTTTTCTCTTTACTCAAAACCCAGCGGCGATCCAAGTAGCTGTAACTCCTTGTAGGAACATCATTGATCTTGTCCCAAATCTCTTCCACTTTCTTGTTGGAATTAGGGAGAATATTTTCCTGAAGATAAAATGAAAGAAAACTCACTAAAACTGCCATAAGAACGACAGGGAGAGTAATGCGATAAAGGCTTATGCCGCAAGCTTTCATGGCCGTGATTTCATTGAATTTAGTTAAAAGCCCCAAGGATAAAAGGGTTGTGGCTAAAGCTGCAACAGGAAGAATATAATGAGTAAACTCTGGGATTCTGTAACGAATATATTCAAAGAGGAGCATGAGGGGTTTATTATGCTTATGGATATTATCTATCCGGTCAATAAAAGTAACAATTACAAAGATTAACAGCAGACTAAAAAAGACAAACAAGAAAATGGCCAGGTATTTTCTAAGGGTGTAGCGATCCAAGATATTGGGAAAGCGAAGGGGAAGACGAGGCCAGGTTCGGGAAAATATCCTTTTTTTTGGAAAAGATTCCTCTTCCTTTCTTCTCCTGAAAAAACGGGATAATCCAGCAAAGAGTTTGGATTCTTTTTGCGACTTGAGGAATAGATAAAAGCCAATAAGGAGCAGCAGAATGTTTGGCCCCCATATTCCAAGCAAAGGAGAGAGTTTCCCATTTATAGCCATCTCTTCTCCTGTTGTGATCAGGACATAATAAACCAAAATTATTCCCAAACTTATCGTGAAGCCACTGGTTCTCCCTCCTTTGCGTGTTGAAGCACCTAGAGGAAGACCTAAAATTCCGAAAATTAAACAGACAAAAGGAAGGGCGAATTTCTTATGAATCTCAATCCAATAAGAAATATATTCCTTCCAGCTTCGTGAGGAATCATACTCTTTTTCAGTTGTTCCTCCCCCCTCTATCCTAAGCTTGGCTAAATCCTGTTTGATGATTTTCATATCTTTGAATAACTCTCCGATATCCTTCTCTCTCACCCGCTTTTTCTCGGAGAAGGAAGTGAAAAGGTTCTCCACGTTGATTTCTTCTTCAATTTTCCCGAAAGATGTCACTCCATATTTATCCGGATCGGAGAGAGGATAGGAATGGAGAGTTCCATCGAAAAGTTCAAGGACAGCTCTTTTCATTTCTGGATAGAAGTTAAGCTTTCCCTTCTTGGCTGATATAACTCTTGGCTCTTCTGGCGGGTCGGAAAAATAGACAAAAACATTCTCCCATTCTTTCTCTTGAGTTATACCCTGGATAAAAATAACCGTATTGGGGATGGATTCATTGAATTCCCGAGGATTAATCTTAAACTGAACCTTTGTCAGGATAGTTTGATAAAGTGTCTGGATCAGCTTGTAGTTGGAGTGAGGCGCAAGATAGAGAGCCAAATAAGAAGTAAACAGCCACCCACAGATAGAAAAGATCAGAACCGGGCGGAGAAGTCTTTTATAGCTGATCCCTAAGGTTTTAAAAGCCATGATTTCCGAGTCAGATGAAAGGCGGCTAAGGCCACCCAGGACTCCCATCAGAACAGCCATAGGCACAGTAAACGCCAGAATAGAAGGGACAAGATGGATGAAAATTGTAACCGCTGCCTTGAAAGCGACTCCTCTGGTTATAAAAATTTCAGAGAGCTGAAGAATCTGGTTCATTAAGAGAACAAAAGTGTAGATAAGAAGGCCAATAAAAAAAGGAGGGACTATCTCTTTGATGATATAGCGGTCAAAAAACTTGATCACTATGTTTATATACCATAGAAAAGCGCCAAAAAAAAGAAAGGCCCTGCGCGATGCGCAGGGCCTCTTAGATTCCTTTAGGAATTAATACATGTCGCCGGGCGGTGGTGGCGGATACTTGGGTCCTTTTTCCTCTTCAGGAGTATCATATACCACTCCCTCTGTGGTCAAGAGTATTCCAGCGATGCTTGCAGCATTTTGGAGGGATATCCGGACAACTTTTTTTGGATCCAGAACACCAGACTTGATTAAATCTTCCCATTTCTCGGTAAGAGCATTGAATCCCACATTCTGCTCTTTCTCTTTCGCTTTCTCAACGGTAACAGAGCCTTCATGACCTGCATTGTCAGCGATTTGACGGAGAGGTTCCTCTAAGGCTTTCGTGATTATCTCTACACCGAACGCCATGTCACCTTCAAGCTTTAATCCATCCAGGACCTTTTGGCATCTTAAAAGAGCAATTCCTCCTCCAGGGACAATCCCTTCCTCAACTGCGGCCTTTGTAGCATGCATGGCATCTTCGACTCTCGCCTTTTTCTCTTTAAGTTCAGTCTCAGTGGCGGCACCGACTTTAATCAGGGCAACTCCTCCTACCAATTTGGCCAGTCTTTCCTGAAGCTTCTCCTTATCATAATCAGAAGTTGTGTCTTCAATCTGAGTCCTGATCTGTTTGATTCGGGCCTGGACATCTTCCTTTTTTCCTCCACCCTCAACAATCGTAGTGTTATCTTTGTCAATAACCACTTTTTTAGCTTGACCCAGCCAATCAATACCGACATTTTCAAGCTTCACACCGATATCTTCAGTGATAACTTTTCCTCCACATAGAGTGGCAATATCCTCCAGCATAGCTTTCCGTCTATCACCAAATCCGGGGGCCTTTACAGAAGAGCACTGAAAAGTGCCTTTGAGCTTGTTGACCACTAGAGTTGCCAGGGCTTCACCATCAACTTCCTCAGCAATGACCAACAGGGGATTTCCCATTTTGGCCACGTTTTCAAGAAGAGGCAGAAACTCTCTCAGATTGCTGATCTTCTTTTCATAGAGAAGAATAACAGGGTTCTCCAAGACACATTCCATCCTATCAGGATCGGTGATGAAATAAGGAGAGAGATAGCCGCGGTCAAACTGCATCCCTTCTACAACTTCCATTGTCGTCTCCAATCCTCTAGCCTCTTCCACGGTTATCACGCCGTCTTTTCCAACCTTATCCATTGCTTCAGCAATGATTTTGCCCACAGATTCATCATTATTGGCTGAAATAGACCCAACTTGGGCAATCATTTCACCGCTAACATCCCGGCTTTGCTTCTTCAATTCTTTGACAACTTCTTCTACCGCTTGATCCATTCCTCTCTTGATTAAATTAGGATTAGCACCGGCAGTAACATACTTCAATCCTTCAGAAAAAATCTTCTGCGCTAAAACAGTTGCCGTCGTCGTTCCGTCCCCGGCAACATCTGAAGTTTTGGAAGCAACTTCTTTTACCATCTGGGCTCCCATGTTCTCCAGGGGATCCTTGAGCTCAATTTCCTTGGCCACAGTTACGCCGTCCTTGGTACTGGTTGGGGAACCGAATTTTTTATCCAAAACAATATTTTTTCCCCTGGGGCCTAGCGTTTCTTTGACCAGGTTGCTTAAGATATCGATGCCCTTTCTAAGACCTTGTCTGGCATCTTCACCGACTACTATTTGTTTTGCCATTTTTTTCTCCTTCTCTCAAAAATTAGGT
>JAUWJP010000120.1 GCA_030607635.1 Candidatus Aminicenantota bacterium | reverse complement strand
TTGTCGGTGATACCAGTCTGTATTTCAGACTTTTTCGCTTCGGCTTAAGGATTAATTATGAAAGAGATTGTCATTTCTCTTACTGGACGAACAACATATTTTTCAAAGAAAACAGGTATGGTGCAGGAATATCTTTATATTTAACAAAATTTTTGAGACTTGATTATAACTTTTATTACGGTGAGAGCAATTACCCTGTTGCAATGACAGTACAAATGCCTAGTGGAAGCTACGAGGAATTAAAAAGAAAGGATATTCACCGCGCCCAAACAATTGGTTTTGTTTTCAGGGTCATAAAGAATACAGGAATTGGTCTGATGGTGAATTTTTGGGAGAGAGAATCGAATTATTATAGGGCAAACAGAGACAGGATGTTTGTGGGAGGATACATTACTTACCAGTTTTAAGTCGTAATACGTAGAACATAAGACGGAAAACGATGAGGGAGATTGGGAGAATGGGGAAGAAAACATTTTTTGTAATATTATTAATATTTCTGGTTACTGGTTTTATTTACAGCCAAGAAATATTGCAGGAAAATCAAGCAAGGGAGTATCGCATCGGGGCGAAGGACCTTCTGGAAATAAGTGTTTTCGGGTTGGATGAGATGAGTCAAACCGTTCGAGTTTCCGAAAAAGGGAAAATAACCCTGCCTTTATTGGGTGAAATTGAAGTCGAAGAGTTGACAACAGCCGAACTTGAGAGGAAATTGGGTCAGATTCTAGAGAAAAAATACCTTCAGAATCCTCAGGTCACTGTGTTTATCCGTGAATACCAGAGCAAAAAAGTCTATGTCCTGGGGGCAGTTGGAAAGCCCGGTTCTTATGAGCTTCTGGGACGCCGAACCGTGCTTCAGCTCATTTCAGATGCTGGGGGACTTATCGAGGATGCCGGCGATGAGATAATTGTTATTCGCCAATATAAGGATGGGCCAAGCAAGACCTTAAGAATACTGATTGATGATCTGATTTTAAAGGGAGACGCCAGACTGAATATTCCCCTTGAACCAAATGATATAGTGAATATTCCAGTTAATAAAACTGTGTTCATATACGTTTTTGGACAGGTGAGAAAGCCTGGTGCATTAAATGTAAAAAAGCTAAACATACCTACCCTTCTTCAGGTTATTGCTCAGGCGGGGGGCTTTTCCGAACGTGCATCAAAACGTGGAGTTCTTATTAAAAGAATCGACAAAGACGGAAAAGAACAAGAAATAAAGGTCAATGTAAAGCATATTATTAAAGGAAAGAAGAAGGATATACAGTTGAAGGAGAATGATGTTGTATATGTGCCAGAAACAATATTCTGAACGCTCGGAGAGTGAGATTTAAAGAATAATTAGAATTTTGAAATAAAAGTTATAGAGGAAAGGAAAATGGAATACGAATCAATGGAAAAAGAGAGGGAGATCGATCTTCTAGAGTACTGGCAGACGATTGTAAAAAGGAAGTGGGTGATTGTGGTTTTTGCGGCGGAGCTCATATTATCAGTGGGAATTATAACTTTTAACACTGTCCCCAAATATAAAGCCATGACAACGTTACTCATCAAAGAAGAAAGATCCAAGATGTTGAGTATAGAAGATGAATTTGGTTATCAAGGCCGCGTGATGAATTTAAGATTCTACAATACACAATTAAAGCTTCTCAAAAGCAAATCCCTTGTGGAAAGAGTTGTCAGGAAAATGAATCTTCCAGCACGGCCTGAATTTAGTGCAGGTCAAAAGCCAAAAAAGAGCCTCACAACCACAGTGAAAAATCTAATAAGCTTACGATGGATTGTTCCAGGGAAAAAATCTGAAATTGGAGACTCGATGTATTCAATTCCTTCAAGTCCATATACTGAAATTGCAAATGTATTGCAAGATGGCATAGAAGTCTCATCTATAAGGAATACAAATTTAGTGGAAGTCAGTTACAAGTCTCCCTATCCAGTTTTATGTTCGGATATTGTCAATACTCTGGCTGAAGAATTCATAAGTTTTTCTGTTGAAAAAAGATACGAGACAACGCAACAGGCTTCTGACTTTCTGAGCGAACAGATCGCTAATCTGAGGGGGGATCTGGCGGCAAAAGAAAAAGAACTCCAGCGATACGGCCAGCGGAAAGAGCTTTTCTTTTTAAGCGATACGGAAAGCGCTACAATGAGCAAATTTGCTGATCTAACAGAAGCCTATACACAAAGCCAAATAGATCGCATCAAGGCAGAAGCATCCTATCGGGAATTGAAGGAATTGGAGGTTGATTCCCTGCCTCAATTTGTGAGCAATATGATGATTCAGAATCTCAAAACGGAATACACAAGAATGAGAAACGAGTACAAAGAGAAAGGTGAAATCTATAAATCCGATTATCCTATTATGGTTACTCTAAGAGCAAAGCTGGACAGCATGAGGAATGAGCTTGAAAATGAGATCGCAAAGGCAGTAGATGAAGCAGAGAGAACGTACAGATCAAGCCTAAAGGAGGAAACATCGCTTAAAAATTTACTTGAAGCACATAAAGCAGATGTCATCAGAATGAACAGTAACGCAATTTTTTACAACAGCTTGAAAATAGAGGTAGATAACAAAAGGAGACTCCTCAATTCTTTAGTTGAGAGGCAGAATGAGACTCTGGTTTCAGCGCGATTGGGAGGACTTAAGACCAGTAATACCAGCATTATTGATAAAGCAGAAGTCCCAAAATCTCCTGTTTCACCCAATAAGAAGCTGAATCTTATCCTGGCTCTGGTTTTCGGTATTTTTGGAGGAGTGGGGCTATGCTTTTTTCTGGAGTTTTTAGACAACTCAGTCAAAGGACCGGAAGATGTAGAAAAGCTGACCGGTCTTCCATCGCTCGGAGTTATTCCTTATCTTTCTCCTGATGGGATGAAGAAGAAAAATCGCTACAGCTATTATTCGAAGTATAAATATTCTTATTCTGAAAAAAAAGAAACTCCTAGAAGAGAGAAAGCCCTGCCAGATATCAAAGAAATAGAGCTCGTGAACCACTTCCATCCTAAATTTTTCATATCCGAGGATTATAGGACGGTAAGAACGTCCATTTTACTCTCTCATGCTGAAAGCCCACCTAAAACAATCGCTTTTACCAGTGCTCTACCCCAGGAAGGAAAAACAGTCACCGCGATCAACACCGCAGTTGCTTTTTCTCAGCTAAAAGAGAAAGTTCTCCTTGTGGATTCAGATTTAAGGAAGCCCCGTTTACATCGTATATTTAAGGTGAAAAATGCCGGCGGGTTGAGCGGGTATTTGACGGGAAAGGTTTCGATTGAAGATGCTATCCAGAAAACGAATGTTAAAAACATCTGGCTCATTCCAAGCGGACCCATTCCACCCAATCCAGCAGAACTTGTGAACTCTGGAAAAATGAAAGAATTCATGGAGAAAGCCAAGAAAAAATTCGATGTTGTTCTTTTTGATACACCTCCTGTATTGGCAGTGGTGGATGCGGTTATTATCTCTTCGTTCACGGATAGTACCGTATTCATTATTCATGCCGGCAAGACCGAGCAAAAGCCTTTTCTGCAGGCAGTGGAGGAAATGAAAAAAGCCAAGGCTAAAATTATTGGAGTGCTGTTCAACGAGGTAAAGATCAAACGAGATGGATATTATTCTCCCTATTACCGCTATCATTATTATGGCGAGGAGGAGAGAACAGAATAAAATCAGAAGCCATCAATTCTGAGGCTTAATGTTTTAAAATGATCGATCTTCACTGCCACATTCTCCCCGGGTTGGATGACGGAGCACAGAGTCTGGATGAAGCAGTAGAAATGGCCAGGATTGCAGAGAAGGATGGGATAGAGAAGATCGTGGCGACTCCTCATCTTTTCAGGAATAACTATGTGCATGATGATTTAAGCATAATCGAGGAGAAACGGAAAGAACTCAATAAAACTCTCAAAGTGAATAATATTCATGTGGAAATATTAAGCGGCGCTGAAGTCCATATCTCCCACAATATAATCGATGAGATAAGAAAAAATCGTGATTATCTAGTACTCAACAAGAGTTCTTATATGTTTGTCGAGTTTCCATCAGAGCATGTTTTTTCAGGCGTACAAAAGCTTTTTTTCGAATTAATGCGGGAGGATATAATCCCGGTTATCGCCCACCCGGAAAGAAACTCCGTGTTTGTCCGCCATCCTTCATTGCTTTATGAACTGGTCCAGATGGGAGCTCCAGTTCAGGCAAACCGCGGCAGTTTTCTGGGTATTTATGGAAAAGAAACAGAGGAAGCTGTGCTTCATTTCCTGGAGTTGAATTTGATTCACTTTATAGCAAGTGATGGCCATAATACTCGCTCTTTAGCCCCCAGGATTTCAGAGGCGGTGATGAGAGTCGAAGCAGAGATGGGAGGTGAGAGGGCAAGAGCTCTGGTGGTGGATAATCCAAAAGCCGTGCTTGAGGATCGGGAGTTGCCATTTTTTACAGAACCGGTAAATCCAGATGAAAAAAAGAAAAAATTAAGCCTGAAAATTCCGTTTTTAAAGTGAAGAGTGAGGAACACAGCACTTTATTCCGATGAAACGTAAGATAAAAATGATGCAGGAAAAGAAGAATGATGTGGGGCTTTCCAAGCGGGATCGCATGTGCAGCAATATTATTGAATTCGGCATTTTGGGACTGATAATTTTCACTCCACTGCCAGCGGCATCGGTTTATGAGTGGTCGATACTGGTGATAGAGTTAACGGTTTTGATGATGATGGCTGCCTATATTCTGATGAGAGAGAAACCTCAGAATAATGAGCTTCTTTCCTCTTCTCTAAAATGGCCGGGGTATTTGTTTGCAGGTTTCTTTGTTTTTGTTTTTATTCAAATCATCCCCTGGCCTAACTTCCTGGTCAAAATCCTCTCTCCGGGTATTTATTCATTTCGGAATATTTTCTCTTCTGGCAGTTCCAGCGCTAAATTCATGAGTTTTTCCTTAATCCCCCCCCCCACGCTGCAGGAGGGCCTCGAACTTCTCTCTTACTTCCTCCTCGGATTTCTCATTGTGAAGACTGTAACGAGGCGGCGACAGATCGTCAAGATTTTTTATGTCCTGATCATTATGGGAGCTTTCGAGGCTTTTTACGGCATGTTCGAGCTTTACAACAAAAATCCTCGAATCCTTTTTTACAAAAAGATATACGGCTTGGACTCTATATCAGGAACTTTTGTCAATCGAAACCATTTCTCCGGATACCTGGAGATGATTATCCCTCTTGCTATTGGATTAATAATAGCCAGGATAAATCTTTTTTCTCTGGCAGGATTAAAATGGAGGGAGAAACTCCTTCGTTTTTCAGAAAAAGGATTCTCGGCAAATCTGATGATTGCCAGCAGTATCATCGCCATGTCGCTGGCTATTATTTTTTCTAAATCTCGTTCTGGAGTTTTTCTGCTGATTTTTGCTTTTATCCTCTTTTTTGAATTGACTGTCCTGTATTTCGGCAGGATAAGACATCATCAAAAAGGAGTAAAAAATTTTCTTAAAGTTAGTTTTTTAATCATAACTTTCGTCTCTCTGTATATAGGGATAGATGCCACTATTGAGAGATTCTCTCTAGATAGGCTCCTCCATGAAGGACGGCTGATTTATTGGAGCAATGCTGCATCAATTGTCAGAGATTTTCCTTTGTTGGGGACAGGATTGGCGACTTTTGCTTCTATTTACCCGGCATTTGAAGAGAAAGGAATCTCTGCACACCTCTCCCATGCGCATAACGACTTCCTCGAGTACATATCAGAACTCGGGATTGTGGGAATGCTTGTGCTCTTTGGCGGGATTGTCTTTATAGTCATGAAATCGTTCCTTATCTGGCGGGTGAGAAGGCACCCTGAAGCAA
>JAUWJP010000198.1 GCA_030607635.1 Candidatus Aminicenantota bacterium | reverse complement strand
GATCGGCAGAGACACCGCCTCTGCTTTTGCATCTGAGAACGATCATGCTCTCGAGGCATCTAAAGGTCCAGAAACAAAAGCAAACAACACACCTCTAGAGGCCACACCACAGGGAGGGAAGAATGATCTTTACTACATCACATCTCCCATGGTCGGGACTTTTTACAGTGCTCCAGACCCCTCTTCCTCTCCTTTCGTTGAAATAGGAGACCCCGTGAAAAAAAACCAAACTCTCTGTATTATTGAAGCAATGAAATTGATGAATGAAATTGAATCAGAGGTTGATGGTACTCTCAAAAAAATCTTTGTCGAGAACGGAAAACCTGTCGAATACGGGCAAAGATTGTTTGCAATCCAGCCACTCTCATAATTCTAGATGTTTTCTAAAATCTTAATTGCAAATCGTGGGGAGATTGCCCTGCGCATTATCCGGACAGCACGAGAATTGGGCTTTAAAACTGTAGCCGTCTTCTCTGAACCAGACAGAAATTCTCTGCACACCATGCTTGCCGATGAGAAAATCTGCATAGGCCCTGCTAAAGCCTCTGAAAGCTATCTCAACATCCCCAATCTCCTTAGTGCGGCTGAGATTACTAAAGCCGATGCCATTCATCCTGGCTATGGATTCTTGGCGGAAAATCCCCGTTTTCCTGAGATCTGTGAAACTTCAGGCATAACTTTTATCGGTCCTCCCGCTTCTCTCATGAGGCTCATGGGAGATAAAAACAGAGCTCGCCAAGAGATGGAAAAAGCCAAATTACCGGTAATCCCTGGAGGCGATAAAGTTATTGAAGACATATCTGAGGCCAAAAAAATGGCTCAAAAAATCGGCTACCCTGTTATCATCAAAGCAACGGCGGGTGGCGGAGGAAAAGGTTTGAGAGTTGTCCGCTCTACCACTAGTCTGGAAGAGCAGTTACCCATAGCCCAAAATGAGGCTAAAACCGCTTTTGGTGACTCTTCTATCTATCTGGAAAAATATTTGCTCAAAGCCCGCCACATAGAAATTCAGGTGGTCGGCGACAAAAAAGGAAACGTCCTCGCTTTTGGTGAAAGAGAATGCTCCATCCAGAGAAAATACCAAAAACTACTGGAAGAGACACCTTCCCCATTCATAGATGAAAAATTTCGGAGAAAGATAATTAAAGCTGTCCAGGAGGCAGCCCATTTCATAGGCTATCAGAGTTTGGGGACATTTGAGTTCTTAGTGGATGAGAGAAAGAAATTCTATTTTATGGAAGTCAACACACGCGCACAAGTCGAACATCCTATTACAGAAATGGCCTACGCTATCGATCTGATCAAAGAGCAGATCAAAATAGCTGCAGGTGATAAGCTCTCCTTCTCCTCTCATTTGAGATTAAACGGTCATAGTATCGAATGCCGGATAAATGCAGAAGATGCGGAGACATTTATTCCTTCCCCCGGAAAGATTGACTTTTTGGTTTTTCCAGGAGGAGAAGGTATCCGAGTGGATTCCGCAGCCTATAGCAACTGGCAAATTCCTCCTGACTACGACTCTCTTATTGCCAAAATTGTGGCGAAGGCCCCAACACGAGCAGATGCCATCAAAAAAATGATAGTAGCTTTAGAGATGACAACTATTGCCGGCATAAAAACAAACATTCCTCTTCACTTGAGTATTCTCTCCAACTCGGATTTCATCAAAGGAGATTACGATATCCAGTTTATGGAAAACTTCCTCGGCAAAAAGAATTCATCAAGGAAAAAAGAGTAGATAAATTGTAACTTCAAAATCGCCGGAATTATCGCCGACAACATTCTCATTGATCCCCAAAAAAAGTCGCCCGCTTATTGGCATCCTGACTTGATTTGCCGAACCTATATAAAACTTTTCAATGATTTCGTGGCGAATCTCTTCACCAGTTTCCTCGTCGACTTCAATAGAAATTAGCCAGACAACCTTCCCGATTAAAGCCCCAATATTTTTATCTGAAATGGGCTGCTGCATGGTTTTACGATCCATGCCATCAGGTCCACACCATGCCATCGGGTTGCCTCTCTGAAGAGAAATTTGCCTCTGTGCGCTAAAATAAATTTCCTGATCTTCTTTCACTTCAAGGCCGGTATCTATCCAATCCACACTACCCAAAACAGTTATTCTAGAAACTTCCTTCCACTCTAAATCGGAATTCTCCTCCTGTTCCTTGGCAAAAACCTCTTCCTTATTCAAAACAGAGTTTTCAACTGAAACACTGCTTGAGACGAAAAGGAAGAACAAAGAAGGAACAACTAGCAGTAACCAATATAGGACAACAAGCAAACTTCCTTTAGCTCCGGACCTTATCACAGTCTTTTTCTTATTGCTCATTTTATCCTTTTCTTGTTACTTATTTTATCCTTTTCTCTTTCATTTGTATATTTTAATCAAATTCTCTGCCTTTGCTGTTCATTCTATACTTTTACATTTTCCATTTGAAGCACATCCACCATCTGCTGGTGAATTAAACCGTTTGTCGCCAAAATTTCTGAATCAAAAATGCTGAATTCGTGATTCTTGAAATCAGAAATTCGGCCTCCCCCCTCTTGGGCAACCAAGGCCCCTGCAGCTATATCCCAAGGCTGAAGCTTCAATTCCCAGAAACCATCAAACCTCCCACAGGCCACATAGCAGAGATCCATCGCCGCAGAACCACAGCGCCGGATCCCCTGGACTCGAGTCAAAAAATTATTAAAATGGACGATGTTGTTCACTTCGCTCACCCGAATATCATAAGGAAATCCCGTGGCTATAAGGCTCTTATCCAAATCATCAACAGAAGAGACCTTAATCTCTTTTCCATTGAGAAACGCGCCTTCTCCCTTTATTGCCGAGAACATCTCTTTCCTCATAGGATCGTAAACCACACCGAGAACGATCTCCCCTTTCCTCTCCAATGCTATTGACACACAGAAAATAGGGAGGTTATGAGCATAATTTGTCGTTCCATCAAGAGGATCAAAAATCCACCTAAATCCTGCTCCTTCTTCTTTGTTCAATCCTTCCTCGGCCAGAAAATCATGGCCAGGAAAGCAGGATGAAAGATGCTTGAAAATTGCCTCCTGGGATTGATTATCAAAATTAGTGACCAGATCGACAGTCCCTTTAAAAAATATTGTGCTGGCCTTATCGATATTCTCCCTGAGAATTCGCCCGGCCTTTCGAGCAGAGTCTTTTGCAGCTTCTAAATATCTGTCCATGTTCATGGCTCCTCAATCTTACCAACTCTCGATTTTTCTATCAACCTCTTGAAAAAAAGCACCTTGAAAAATATAAAATTGGAAATGCTTGCTATCCCTATGAACCTTTTGCCTTTTCAGTCGTATTATAATATGATAATGAAACCTGAGAGAAAGAGGAAATGAACAAAAAAAGAAGCTTCTTCAAGAGGAAAAAAAAGGCAATCATAATTTTTGCTGTAATCATATTTATCGGGATTATTATTATCTTCAACCTCCGATCACAAAGAGAAAAAAGCATAAAAGTGACTGTAGAGAAGGCTGAAAAGCATGACTTGACTTCGAAAATCTCGGCATCGGGAGAAGTTAAGCCCAAAAAAAATGTGAATATTAGCGCTCATATACCAGGAAGAATTGTCAAAATAGGGGTGGAGGAAGGTCAAAGCGTCAAGGCAGAAGATTTTCTTCTGAAACTTGACTCAACTCAATACCAAGCTAATGCTGACCGGGCCCAAGCTCTCATTCATTCTTACAGAGCTGAGCTTATAAGGGCAGCGGCTGGACTGAAAAAAGATGAAAGTTTCTACAAAAGATATCAGAAACTTTTTGAGGAAAAACTTATCTCCGAAGAACAGCTGGAAGCAGCCAAGGCTCAATATGATATCTCTAAAGCACAACAACAAGCCATCAGGTATCAAATCGACCAGGCCCAGGCATCCCTCCAAAGCGCCTTGGATGACTTGAGCAAAACGGCCTACAACTCCCCTATTGATGGGATTATCACAAGCCTTCGAG
>JAUWJP010000015.1 GCA_030607635.1 Candidatus Aminicenantota bacterium | reverse complement strand
ATCTGTATGTTTTGGCCTTAAAATCACCGGTCTCGGATTATTTGGACCTGATACATTCTCGAGAGGATGAACAAGAAATCAAAAAGTGGAAAGAAAAGGGAATCATCGAAGTCGCAGCAGTGGGCGGTGAAACTCGTACATTAAAATACTCCTTTTATGAAGAAGCGCAAAAAGTTAAAGCACACGAGGCTGCCCAAAAAATCAAAATCCCGGCATGGATTGGGCACGGAAACGACGACGAGACTGTGCCTATCGAACAGTGCAGAAAAACAGCATGTTTAATCGAGATTTGCCGCCTTGAAATCATTGAAGGTGCAGACCACACATACTCTAAACCGGAACACTTCGAAAAGATGCTGGATCTGATTTCAGAATTTATTATCGAGCGATCTCAGGACATGTAAAGGCTTACGCCCTGGATAGTTATGACCGCCAGATTCTCCCAAGCGGGAAAAAGAGGAAAAATTAGAGGGCTTTCAATTTAATCCTGGACAATCACTTCGTAGGCTTCGCGAATGGGAGGGGCTTTGTAGAAAGTCATGAACTTGACAAGTTGTTCCTGGAAAAAATGGCTACTTTCGGTAGCAAGCATATCTTCTTCACTCTCCCATAGGGTCATAGGAATGCTTATACCTGTTTTACGATCGGTCAAAAAATAGGCTCCTTTATAACCCTTCTGATTTTTACACAAAGGAATAACCTTCTCCTCAAAAAGCTTCGCGGCTTCATCTATTCGCTCAATCTTGGTTTTAATTCTGAGTAGGCGGGCAAACATGTCATATCCCTCCTTTTTCTTGACTTATAGAATTAAGGCATGGGAATGATCTTTTTATATAGCTTCCTCTTAAATCCCCATCTATATCTTAATACACATCTTATATATATATCCAGAAAAAATTACCATCAATCATTTGTCTTATTTTCATGATCTCCGCGGCTGCTTTGACGGCTTCATAAAGTTTTTAAAAACGAAGTTTCTGACTTTTATTCGTAACGTAAGGAATCGACGATATCCAGCCGCATAGCCCGGAGCGCTGGTGTCAGCCCGGCTAAAAAACCAGCTACTATCATTAAAAAAACAGTGATTATGGATGCGAGGAATGAATTCTCTGGCGAAAAAAGCATCATAAGCTGTACGTTCTGAGTTCTTAATAAGGTGACAAGAGCAGTGAGGCCGGCATTCAAACCCCAGCCGAGCCCGAATCCAATAAGTCCCCCGAGAAATGTAATTGTAAGAGCCTCTGTGAAGAGCTGCTGGAAAACATGTTTCTTAAGTGCTCCGACAGCTCTGCGAATGCCTATTTCCCGGGTGCGTTGGGCAACTACAAAATACATGATATTCATCACTCCAACAGCCCCAATCATCAGAGTCATCACTCCCACTCCACCCAAGAATACCTGAAGTGCCAGAACAATATAGTCCAGGAATTCCGTGCCCTCAAGCATGCTGAATATACTTAAAGCATCTTCATCTTCAGGATCAAACCTGTGAAACCTGGATAAAACCTGGCGTATCTCTAATTCGGTCTTCTTATAACGATCCTTACTAACGGGCGAAACGAGTATTCGCGAAATGTGTTTTTCTCCGCTGAAGTCTTTCAGAGCTGTAGTAAGCGGAATAAGCATCTTTTCATCATCCAGGGAGGTGTTTATGGATAGCTGAAATCCTTTTGGCTTAGAAGTTCCTATCACAAGATAGCGGATCCTGTTGATATTAACATACTCTCCAGTGACATCCCGTGTGCGGCTTCCGAAAAGACGCTCTTGAATGGTCGACCCTAAAAAACAAACCCTCCGGCTTTCCTCAATATCTCCTTGATTGATAAACCGCCCCCTGGCAACTATAAAATTACGCAGTTTTGAAGTGTCTGGAACCACACCCAGGGTGTGTACGGCCCGGTTTTCGTTACCGTATTTTACTACCGGATGCCCACAATCGTTTTCTGGCAAAGCTTCCTCTATCTCGACAGGAAAGGCCTTGAGCGCATCTTCGTCTTTTTGCGAGAGCCGGACTCTTCGTGGTTCTCTATAAGTACCTATTTTGCTTTGAACACGCCCACCTCTTACATATATAGTTTTTTCACCCATTTTTCCCCATTCACGGTCGAAAAATCCCTGAAAACCCGCACCGAATCCGATAAGGACAATGACGGCAGCGATACCCCAAAAAATTCCGAACATAGTTAGAAAACTCCGGGACTTGCTGCTCCGAATCTCGAGAAATGCCTGTCCGATGAGTTCACCTGTCAGTGTTCGCGAAACCCAGAGCGGCTTTGGTATTTTCTTACCAACAACGGTTTCGCCCCGTTCATACTTCAGAGCTTTAGCCGGCTCCATCTCGGCCGCATTTTTGGCTGGGATGTATCCTGAAATAACTCCGGTCAAGATCATCACCAAAACAACGATCAATGAGAGTTCTGGGGAGTTCTGAGGAAGAGGAATAAACCGCGGTAAAGGCAAAAGATTGACAGCTCCCAGAAGAGCCGATCCTAACAGAAAACCAATGAATCCGCCCAACACCGTAATGAACAGCGCTTCGGCCAAAAAATGACGACGGATGTCCCTTTTCCTGGCTCCTACTGATTTACGGATGCCAATTTCACGGGTACGTTCCTGCACAGAGACAAACATTATGTTCATCACTCCTACACCGCCGATAAACAGGGTGATTATTCCTATGAGACCCAAAAGAATGTTTAATCCGAGGGAGAGTAGATGGAACATTTTCTCGAAGAAAGCAAATTCAAAAATCGTCAACGCTTCTTCATCCTCGGGATCAAAGTGATGGCGTTCAGCCATGAGACTTCGTATCTCAGTTACCACTTGACTGGATTTATAATTCTCCTTTGGAGTGACAAAAACAAGATTAAGACTCTTCCCGTCGCCCCACAATTGCTGGGCTGTACTCAGGGGGATCAGGATCTGGTCGTCATGCCGGCTGTTTATAGTAGATATCTGCAACTCTTTTTCAACAGCTACACCTACAACGGAGAAAGTTACACCACGAATCTTAACTTTTTTGCCGACTGGGTTAGATTTTTCGCCAAAAAGCTGCTCCCTGACATTATTACCTATAAATGCAAAGCGCCGACGATTTTTTACATCATCTTCGATGATAAACCGTCCTTTGGCCACCTGCCAATTGCTCATTTTCTTCGCGACTGGTAGCGCACCGCGGATATTGTACCGCCGGGCTTCCGTTTCGGCTTTCACCTGGTACCATCGGGTCACCTGGGGGCTTATCTTACCTACTGAAGGACATTGAATTTGAATAGCCTCGATATCCTTTATTTCTGGGACTATAGGTCGTCCGGTTTTATACCCACCAACGCCGACTGAAGTATGACCGGGTATAAAGACAATCAGGTCTTTACCGATCTTATGCATGCCTTCGAGCATATAATCGCGGAACCCGAATCCCCAACCTAATAAGATCATAATGGCCATAATTCCCCAGATGATCCCGAAAAGCGTAAGGGTGCTTCGGAGTCGGTGCGCTTTCAGATCTGCGAAGGCTTGTCTAATTATCTCGGATAAACGCATAACGAAATCCCTGATGTGGGACTAACCCAGGCTGATAAAATCCCGGCAGGATGGATTCTGAAAACTTCCAGGATAACATTTTATGTAGGAAGAACCACGATCTGGTCTTCTTCAAGGCCTGAAAGAACCTCGGTTCGAAGACCATCGGAGATACCCTTGGTGATTTCTACTTTACGCATGCCTTCTTCAACAGAATCATCCTGGATATTGACGAAAGTTTTTCCATTCTCGTATATAACAGCACCTTCTGGAATAACCAGAACATTTTCATGTTCCTCCAGAATGAGTTCGGCATCTGCTGACATGCCCACGCGGAGTCTATTCTCCTGATCACTAACAATCGTCCTAATCTCGAAGTTAATGATGTCCTCTTCCTCGCGACCCTGAGGGCTGATGTGGGTCAGCTCTGCTTTAAAAGACTCGTCTGGATAAGCTTCAACATAGATTCTGGCTGGCAAGCCAAGGTGCACTTTTCCAATATCTGCTTCGTCCACGTCGCCTCGAAAATGCTTCTCAGAAACGTCGGCGAGCGTCATGATCATTGTTCCTCCGTAGGCTGAAGAAATGGGAATGACCGCACTCCCTTTGTCGGTGTCGCGGGAAAGGACAATACCAGAGATGGGAGCAATCAACGTCATGCTGGCCATGGCTTCCCGTGTCTCCTTTTCAATTTCAAGCCGATCCTGGTCACTGATTTCAATGCCCTCAACCAACGACTCCACATTCGATCCCTGCTCCAGAACTCGCAATTGGGCCATAGCTGCATAAAAGCGGGCTTTAGCTGTATCATAATTCGCTTTATCCCGATCGTACTTTTCGGAAGAAATCAATTTTTGCTCTTTTAGCTCCTTAGTTCTGAGATATTGTTTTTCAGCGACAATCTTGTCGTATGCTGCGGCTTTTACTTCGGTTCGTGCTTGCACCATTTCAACGGGTGTGACTCCAGGAATAATCTCCACCAATTTCTGGCCAACAGTCACCCGGTCCCCTTCCTCAACATAAAACTGATTAATAAGGCCTCCTATTTTTGATTTGATCTCAGCCTTGTAAAGAGGTTCGATCTTGCCTGTGGCCACGACAGTCTTCGAAATGTTCCCTCTTTCCACTGTTGCCGTATTTTCTATCTGACTGTCACCACCTGTTCGGCAACCTCTTATTGCCACAAAAGAAAGAACGAGGACTACGACTACTATTACGATAATGATGATGGCTTTTTTCATGGTAACCAGCTCCTCTATTTATTCTATTATAGTATACGAGAAACCAGACGTATAAGTTTAGGCAAAATTTCTTTTTTTTCTTCTGTTCTCTTATACTTTTTCATTCATTATTCCTTTTTGGAATTTAATAGTTGAACACAACTTTTTACACTCCGCATAAGGTACCACTTCCTATAAAGGAAAGCCCGTAATTGAACGACTGGATATCAAAATGCAATCGCAAGGATAATTCAGGCACTTTTCGGGCAGAATTCTTCCATCATGTGACAATAATGATAGGTGTATATACGAATTTGTATACACTAATGCACATGCTGGGCGCCTCTCAAATAGGACTTAATTCAGAATTTGACTATGATCTTGAATGTCGGATTGGGGATTATCAGAAACGTCTTCTACCCCCGCCTCCTCCGCCTCCTGGGCGGCCAAAACCTCCTCCTCCTCCTCCTCCTCCTCTGCCTCGATCATCGTTACGAGGGCGGGCCTCGTTGACCCTAAGAGCACTCCCCTTCAGGTCTTTGCCATCAAGCCCAGAAATCGCAGCCTGAGCTTCGGAACTTTTGGACATCTCCACAAATCCAAATCCCCTCGGATCGCCTGTGAATTTGTCTTTGATGATTTTGACAGTTGAAACCTCCCCGAAGGCTTCAAAGGCCTCTTTCAAATCGCCTTCAGTAGCCTCCCGTGGTAAATTACCTACATAAATATTCATTCTGACTTCCTTTAAATATTGGATTTTTTATAAGGGGAGGATGTTTTTTTACATATTGAAATTTTCCCTCATCCCTTATGGTCACTGCCTGTTTTTGCAACTGCACAGTTCTTCTCAATTTCAATATGAATGATAATACCACAGAAAGAATATGGCGTCAATAAAAATCAAGCCCTCCCCAGGATGCTCTTTTATGATGATTTTTTCTTCTTAACTGCTTTTGTCTTTTCGCTTTTTTCCTGTGCTTTTTTCCACTTCTTGACACGCTTCCTCATATCGTCGATTGCTACCTTCATAGACTCTCCCCACTCTTTCATCCGACCGGATAAATCCTCCATCGGGGGCTTGAGCTCGCTTCCCAGCTCCTTGAGCTTCTCACCTAGTTCGACCAGGGATGGTTCAATGGCTTTTTCAAAATCTTGCAGCTTCTTTCCTGCTTTATCAAGGTGTGGTTTGATCTCCTCACCGACTTCCTTGAATTTATCTCCGATTTCGGTAAAAATATCCTTCTCCTTCTTATTCTTGCTCATATTCCTCTCCTTTTAACCCTAATAGGTGTGACTTTTATTTTAAATCTTCAATATTATAAAAATATTCATATTATAATAAAAGAGAAAAAATGGTGGGCTTGATGAATCAAGCCCCTACATAATATGTGCCCCCCTGATAAGTGCGCATTTGATGAATCAAGCCCCTACAAAAAATAAATTACAATTTATTCAAGTTCCTCGCAATAAAAGGAAGAGCTTGTTAAAATAGAGCTTCCGATTTCCCCAAACTCTGGGATAAGGATACTTCTTTTCTAGCAATGTTTATTAAGAAACTAAGGTAAGTTGTAAGAATTCTAATTTAGTTTTCTCGAGACGAAGATTTTTTTCTGTCATACATCAAAATTACATCATGCCGGATAAGCCATTCGAAAACAAGCTTGAGAGAAAACTTGGTCTTTTCCCCATAACAAACATCGTCATAGCCAATATGATTGGCGCCGGAATATTTATAACATCCGGGCTCTTAATGGAAGACCTGGGTAATCCTTTATTACTGATTTTATTGTGGATTGTTGGAGGAATAATAGCGCTATGCGGCGCTTTATGCTACAGCGAACTTGGCGCAGCAATGCCACATGCAGGGGGTGAATATCTTTTCCTTTCCAGATTATTTAATCCTCTGTCTGGCTTTTTAAGCGGCTGGATCTCCTTTTTTGTCGGTTTTTCTGCTCCCGTAGCTGCTTCTGCGATAGGATTTACTGAATATTTAACCAGAGCTTTTCCCCAGCTTCTAAGTTTGGGGATTTTTGAAGGAGCCTTTGAAGCAACGGTTTTAAAAAAGTTTTATTCAATCCTTGTCATCTTAGCTTTTACACTGGTTCATCTTAGAGGGATTAAATTCGGGACAAAAGTTCAGAATTTTTTAACCTTATTAAAAGTCGGATTAGTAGCAGGTCTTATATTAATCGGATTATCATTTGGAAAAGGGAGTTTTGATCATTTTTCCCAGGGACAAGAGTTCAGCTTTGATTTTGGAGGATGGAAAGTCATCGGCCTTTCTTTGATGTGGATAATGTTTGCCTACAGCGGTTGGAATGCATCTGCTTATATAGGATCGGAGATAAAAAATCCGAAGAAAAACCTGCCGCGCTCTTTGATTCTGGGAACTGGGATAGTTATCCTTCTCTATTTTGGCTTGAATCTATTTTATGTTTATGCAGCTGCGCCCGAAGAAATGAGTGGAGTTGTCTCCATAGGTGGACTCGCAGTAAGTAATTTATTCGGCAAATCCTTCGAGAGCCTTTTATCAGTCCTGATATCTTTTGCACTTTTATCATCTTTAAGCGCTTTTATAATTCTCGGACCTAGAGTTTATTATTCCATGGCCAAAGATGGATATTTCTTCAAGTTTGCTTCCAAGGTTCACAGTGTTTACCGCGTCCCTTCAAAATCAATAATGTTGCAGTGTTTAATTGCAATAATCATAGTGTTATCAGGGACTCTTGACACAATATTGACTTATATGGGTTTTTCGCTTGGAATTTTCCCGATTCTGGCAGTCATTGGTGTTTTTAAATTAAGACGCTTAAAGAAAAGCGAATATAAGATGCCGGGCTTTCCTGTCATTCCCATAATATATATACTAGCGGGTGTTTCGATTCTTACCCTGGGTTTTCTTGAAGCCCCATTACCTTCTTTGATTGCAATTTTAACGGTGGCGGCGGGAATCCCTGCGTATTTTATTTTTAAGAGAATATACGAAAAATAGGGGCAATCTTCCAATACGCAATGTGGGATCGTTATGTCCTTTAAATGTGAGTTTTATGAATAAAACTTAGTTATCCTCTGTATAATAAAAAATGTGGGCTTGACAAATCAAGCCCCTACAAAATACGCACCCCCCTGATACGGTATATTTGATGAATCAAGCACCTACAAACGAAAACTTATTTCCCCTTTTTCTTTTTTGCCGCAAGGAGAGATTCTATAGCTAAATTATTTATGGCTGCTCGTGCCATATTTTTATATATTGGCTGCTTAAATAAAGTCTCAGCCCGCTCATAGTATTCAACAGCATCTTGGGTTTTACCTATCTTTTCAAATTCATGTCCAAGCTCGTAGGCAACCAGGCCGTCATTTGTACTTAATAATAACGCTTCAAGACATGAAATCACTTTTTTCGAAGAAACTAGTTGGCGGCAATCTTTTATTTTTTTAGCTAGATTCTTGCGGGAACCATTAGGCATAACACAAGCTCCCTCTATATATTACTTTTGAGCTATTCTGTATAAACATATTCAATATATTGGCACTCGACCTGACAAGTCAAATTATCTCCTGAATCTCACTCTTTGTTTCAATTTTTATTAGATACCTAATAGCATATGAAAAATTTGATGTCAAAAGTTAAAATAGTCTTCAATGCCTCAAACCAATAAATAATGTAGAAATGAACCGGAAGAATTTATATAATCATTATCCTCAATTACGAATAAAGGAGGTACATCTAATCATGGATAGACGATTTAGATTAAGGACAATACTCACGGCTATTCTCTTGCTGATTTTTGTCTCGTCGGCTACCGCTGATAAAAAAACAGACGCAGTGGACAAGCTTTTTTCTCAATGGGACAAGAAAGACACACCAGGCTGTGCTCTGGCTATTGTTAAAGACGGCAAAATTATTTATAAGCAGGGTTATGGCCTGGCTAATCTGGAACTCAACATCCCCATTACTCCCCAATCAGTTTTTTATATAGGTTCCGTTTCAAAACAATTCGTGACCATATGCATCGCTATTCTGGCTAAGCAGGAAAAGCTTTCCCTTGACGACGACATCCGTAAGTACGTTCCTGAATTGCCGGATTATGGACCTCCTATTATTGTTCGGCATCTGATCTACCATACTAGCGGGCTCCGCGACTATCTTACCCTATTGGGGATTGCAGGCATAGACTTTGGCGCATATCACGGGACGACGTAGTTGAGCTTATAGCCCAGCAGAAGGAATTAAATTTTGCGCCCGGAGATGAATATCTCTACAGCAATTCAGGCTATTTTCTCCTGGCGGTCATTGTGGAGAGAGCAAGCGGCAAGAGCCTCCGAAAATTCGCAGAGCAAAACATCTTCAAGCCCCTGGGAATGAAAAACTCTCATTTTCATGATGATTACAGGATGCTCATAAAAAATAGAGCTTCTGGTTATTTTTCTGCTGAAAAGGATAAATACAAAAATTTTATATCCACTTTTGATTGTGTGGGATCCGGTGGTTTATTCACTTCTGTGGAAGACCTTTTTCTCTGGGATCAAAACTTCTACCATCACAAAGTCGGAGGGAAAGATTTAATCGACCTCATGCATACCAAAGGAAAATTGAACAGCGGCGAAGAGCTTGATTATGCTTTTGCTCTAGGCATAGGAAAATATAAAGGATTAAAAACTGTTGGCCATGGAGGAGCCTTGGGCGGCTATAGATCTACCCTTGTTCGCTTTCCAGAGCAAAATTTCTCTGTTATCTGTCTTTCTAACCTAAGCTCTTTTAATCCATCAAAGCTAGCCCGGCAAGTGGCTGATATTTATCTCGCCGGTCAGTTTAAGAAAGAAGCTGAGCCTGTAAGCAAGCCAGCAGAAAAGGCTAAATTTATTGAGCTTCCGAAGAAAAAACTTCAGGGAAAAGTAGGTGCCTACATAGATCCAAAAACCGGAGCAGTTAGAACGTTGGGTCTAAGAGGTAGGACACTAATCCTTGAAGCGTTTGGCGAAAGATTTACCTTAGCGGCGGTAAGCGAGACAGAATTTCAAGTATTGAAGGCGCCGGTCGAGATGGTGATTAAGTTTGAAAAGCAGAAAAAAAGTAAACCAATGTTAATGCATATACATCGAGAAGGGGAAAAATCTGAAACTTACGAATTTTTCAAACTGGTAAAGCCAACTCCTGAGAAGCTTAAAGAATATACGGGAGATTATCACAGTGATGAACTCCAGGTAACATTCAGGTTAGCTATAAAGGAAGGAAAGCTACATTTTGTCCACAAAAATGCTCCCGAAAGTCCTCTGCAACCTACCCTAAAAGATAAGTTTACTGAAAGGGGCTACAGGATTAATTTTATTCGCGACAAGGAGAAAAAACTAACCGGCTTTACTCTGGACGCCGGACGGGTCAAAAACCTTAGATTTGATAAAATATAGGTTTTATCTTTTCCTCAGCCTTTTTTGTCCGGACATTTTTACGTTGCTAAGAATAGGACATTATTGCATGGCATTGACAATCGCCGGGGGCATATTGACATTAATTTTTTCCTATGTTAGAAGCTAAATAAGGAAGATAGAGGAGGAAATTCAAGCACTTCAGATAAATTAAGAAGAATAAATAGACGAACATGAACATCTTAATAGTAGGCGCAGGTGAAGTTGGCCTTCATCTGGCCAAGCGACTTTCAGCAGAAAAGCATAACATTACTGTACTGAAAAAAAATCCTAAAAAAGCGCGTTATGCAGAAGAACACCTTGATGCCTTGGTCATAGTTGGTTCAGGTTCCAGTGTGGAAGATTTGAAAAAAGCTAACATAGACCAGGCAGATGTTTTCGCTTGCCTCACTAATTCAGATGAAGTCAATCTCCTGAGTTGCCGGCTTGCTCAAAAATTAAATGTTTCCTATAAAATTGCTCGCGTTCGCAATCCTGAATACACTCGGCCCGATTTTATTCTGTCAGACTTCGAGATGGGTATTGACCTTCTTGTTCATCCTGAAAGAGAAACAGCCGATGCCATCGTCCGCCTGATTCACCAAAGCAGCGCAACTGGCGTGGTGGAGTTTAAGGGTGGTGATATTCAACTATTGGGTATCCGCCTGGAACAAAACTCTCCTATATTAGGGAAGACTATAGGAGAACTCTGGCAAGAACATGGAAACATTGCCGCCCGCATCGTCGCCATTAAACGGAAGGAACACACATTAATACCCGGCGGGAGCGAAATCCTGGTTGCCGAAGATCAAATATTTGTCATCTGTGAAAAGAAACTGATTCCTACTGTTGTGCATATCACAGGCAAAGAAGACGTTTCCATTCAAAATATCATGATTCTCGGTGGGGGTTTAGTCGGGCAGTTTGTGGCCGAAAGCTTAGAGGACAATATTAACGTCAAAATCATTGAAAGCCGCTCGGATAAGTCAGAAAAGATAGCCAATGCACTCAAAAAAACATTGGTTATTCACGGAGATGGCACTGATGTAGACCTTTTAGCAACGGAGGGCATCCTTAATATGGATGCCTTTATCGCGGCAACCGGCGATGATGAGACGAACATTATTTGTACCCTTATAGCCAAGCATCTAAAAGTGCCTCGCACTATTGCCTTAGTGAATAAAACCGAATACCTTCCTATTACCCCTACAATCGGTATGGATGCGGTTGTGAGCAAAAAATTGATTACGGTTAACTCCATCCTGCGTTTCATCCGGAGAAGCATGATTGAAAGCATTGCCTCAATTCCAGGCTTAGATGCAGAGGTTATTGAAATAATTCCCCAACAGGGTTCCAAGATTACAAAACACCGACTAAAAAATTTGCATTTTCGTCCCTCTGTAATCTTAGGTTCTGTGACTCGCAATAATAAAATAATTATTCCTACTGGGGAAACCCAGATAGAAGCCGGGGATCGTGTGGTGATTTTTGCCCTCCCGAAAGCACTCGCTGACGTAGAGAGATTGTTTAAATAATCTGAAGCGTTAATGGAGATATTTTCCATCCTTTATTGATTGAATAAAATCAAATATAACCTGATAGTTTTCTTATGCATATTAAATTAGTTGCCCACGTTCTTGGATTGCTTTTAATTTTTCTCTCCGCCGTGATGCTTCTGCCAATCCCCTTCTCGCTCTACTATGGTGACGGTGTTCATATTTACTTTATCATTTCAGCCCTAATCACTTTTTTAGTAGGTTTTACCGCCTTCAAACTAACCCGTCTGGATCGAGATGTTCACGCTCGTGAGGGTTTTGCGATTGTTACCCTGGGATGGATTTCTTTTGCTTTGTTCGGATGTCTGCCTTTTATTCTTTCGGGATATATTCCATCCCTGACCAATGCTTTTTTCGAAACCATGTCCGGCTTCACTACCACGGGAGCCACCATCTTAGTTGATATCGAAGGTCTTCCTCACGGAATTCTCTTCTGGCGAAGCCTTACCCAGTGGCTTGGAGGCATGGGTATCATCGTTCTCTCGATAGCAATTCTTCCCTTTCTTGGTGTGGGAGGAATGCAGCTTTTTAAGGCCGAAGTACCCGGGCCAACTCCCGACAAGCTAACCCCGCGGGTCACACAAACCGCTAAAATACTGTGGGGTGTGTATGTTTTAATCTCCGCCGTTGAAACGCTTTTATTAATGCTGGGGGGAATGAATCTTTTTGAATCTCTTTGTCATACTTTTGGGACGATGGCCACTGGCGGCTTCTCAATAAAAAATGCCAGCATAGGTCACTATAACAGCGCTTATGTTGATTATGTCATCATCTTTTTTATGCTTGCTGCTGGGACAAACTTTTCCCTGCATTATCGCTTCCTAAAAAAAGAATTTAAAAGCTATATCAAAAACAATGAATGGCGGCTTCTTGTCTTTTTAATCGGCAGCTCTACGCTTCTTATCGGCATCCATACTTTTTCGCAGCAGTATTCAAATGCAGGAATGGCTTTTCGTAAAACATTGTTTCAAGTAACCTCTATTTGCACCACTACTGGCTTCACAACGGCTGATTTTGCGCAATGGGCATTTAGTTCGCAATTTATCCTTTTAATATTAATGTTTTGCGGCGGATGTGCAGGGAGCACAGGTGGAGGGATAAAAATCATCCGCCTCTATATTCTGATTAAGTTTGTTATTGCCGAAATAAGGCACTTGATGCATCCCAAAGCGGTTATCCCCGTCCGGGTGGGAAATGTAGTCATCCCTCGCGATAATGTAAGAAACATTCTTGGTTTTTTAGCGCTGCTGACCGGGTTGTTTATCGGCGGAGTGATGGTGATGACTATTTTAGGATTGGACCTTGTTTCAGCTTTTACGGCTGTCGCGGCTACCCTGAACAACGTTGGCCCTGGTTTGGGCAGTGTGGGTCCGACCTATAATTACGCGCATATACCCCTGATTGGAAAATGGGTGCTTGCTTTTTTTATGCTAGCCGGGCGCTTAGAAGTTTATACGGTACTTATCCTCTTCGCCCCTTCTTTCTGGAAAAATCTTAAGCAAAAAAATGTGGGCTTGATAAATCAAGCCCCTACAATTTATTTTTTCCGCTCAGATTACTTTTTGATTCCGACCTGGTACAGAACGACTAGATTACTTTTTGATTCCGACCTGGTCCAGTACAAAAGCATATTGTAATGCAGTTCTCTTATAGCGTCTGAAACGACCTGAAGCTCCACCGTGTCCGCTTTCCATATCCGTATCAAGTAACAAAATGTTATTGTCTGTCTTCAATGCTCTAAGCTTAGCCACCCACTTGGCTGGTTCAAAGTACTGAACTTGAGAATCGTGCAGACCGGTTGTGACCAGCATCAAAGGATAATCCTTGGCTTCCACATTATCGTAGGGAGAATAGGAAAGCATGTAATCGTAGTACTCCTTCTTATTAGGATCACCCCATTCGTCAAATTCACCGGTTGTAAGTGGAATATTCGTATCAAGCATTGTTGTTATGACATCCACAAAGGGGACTGCAGCGATAACTCCTTTAAAAAGGTCAGGCCGCATATTAACGATAGCTCCCATCAGCAAGCCGCCAGCACTGCCTCCTTGAGCAAACAGCATGTCAGGATTAGTGAATTTCTCAGCGATCAGATGCTCTGCGCAATCAATGAAATCTGTAAATGTATTTTTCTTTTTGAGGAGCTTCCCTTCTTCATACCAGTATCGTCCCATCTCCTGTCCGCCGCGAATGTGGGCGATGGCATAAACAAAACTCCTATCCAGAAGACTCAGCCGAACCGAGCTGAAACTGGCATTCATTGTGGCACCGTACGAACCATAGCCGTAAAGGAGGAGGGGATTGTTTCCATTTTTTTCGAGCCCTTTTCGATACACTAAAGATATGGGAACTTTTGTGCCGTCTCTGGCTGTAGCATAAAGTCTTTCCGCATGATAATTTTTTGAATCAAAATCACCAACAACTTCCTGCTGCTTTAATAGCGTTTTTTCCTTTGTATTCATGTTGTAATCGAAAACAGACCTGGGAGTGGTCATAGATGTATATGCATAACGCAGCACATCAGTATCAAATTCGGGATTATATGAAATATAAGCTGAATAGGTTTCTTCCCCGAAATCAAGATAGTGTTCGCCTTTTTTATCCCACCTCATTATCCTGAGGTTAGGTAAGCCATTTTTGCGCTCATTGACAACAAGGAAATCCTTAAATACTTCAAACCCCTGGAGCAAAACATCATCACGGTGAGGGATGACTTCTTTCCAGTTCCCTTTGGTAGTTCTATTGACAGGTGTCGCCATCAGTCTAAAATTCTTCGCTTTATAATTTGTCCGGATATAGAATTTGTCTTTGTAGTGCGTCACATCGTATAAAAGGTCTTTCTCCCGCGGTTGTATTATCTTAAATTTTCCATCAGGATTGTCTGCATCCAGGAAGCGGTATTCGTCAGACAGAGTATGACTTGAACCGATAATCAGGTATTTTTTCGATTTAGATTTATAGACGTAAGTACTGAATGTTACATCTTTTTCCTCAAAGACTTCTTTATCAGAAGATGGATCAGTCCCGAGTACGTGCCTTAGAATTTTATACGAACGGAGTGTTTCTTCATCTTTGAGAGTATAGAAAACAGTTTTATTATCGTTTGCCCAAGCAGCTCTTCCTGATGTAACCGGAATTTTATCTGGGAGTATTTCTCCCGTTTTCAGGTTTTTAAAATGAATCGTATACTTTCTTCTGCTAACCGTATCTACACCAAAAGCAATAAGATTGTTATTGGAGCTTACTGAATAACCTGCAACACTATAATAAGCATGTCCTTTGGCCATTTCGTTGACATTCAATAATATCTCTTCTTCTGCTT
>JAUWJP010000140.1 GCA_030607635.1 Candidatus Aminicenantota bacterium | reverse complement strand
GACTCCATAACTGACGCCAAGCCAGTAGTGGCCATCCGGCTTCTCAGGTTCTAATGCTACTGCTTTTTTTGCATAATAAAGTCCTTGACCAAGAATAATCTTTTTTTCCTTCTTACTCTCTGTTCTGGTTCCTATGTAATATAATATCCTGGAAAGCTTCCAAAAAACTTCGAATTTATTCTCTGCTTTAACGGCGGCTTCCCTGTATTTAGACAGCGCTTCCTGCGCCGTGGCCATATCTTTCATCTCCGCATATAATTTGTCCCCCTGAGCAATCAATTCCTCAGGTTCCTGGGAGATTAAGGGAATAGAAAAACTTAATAAGATAAGAAGTGAAAAAAATATTTTTGCCTTCATGTTCTTCTCCTTTTTGTGCGTATTTATAACATAAGTTTCCTACTAAGGACAAGAAGTTTAAGAGCTAATTGAAAAATCTGTCAGCCTCCTCATCCAGATGAAGCATAAAACGTTCTATTTTATGACGTTCTTTCTCCAGCTCATCATCCTTGAGATCAGGATCAACTGTAAAATGTTCCCCATACATGGCAACGATCCTGGAGAGAGGGTGAAAAATCAAAAAATTATCCCAGCTTTTCAAAAATTTTTTTCTCGACGTCGAAAATGTAAACGGAACAAGAATGGCTCCGGTCTCTTGAGCAAGCTTCAGTGCTCCAAGCTTCATCTCTCGGTTTGGCCCTCTGGGACCATCAGGAACGATTATCAATTCTCCTCCACTCTGAAGCTCTCTTTTCATCTTATTCCAAACTCTGATGAGAGCATGTGAGCTTGATCCTCTTAAGATTCGATATCCCCACCCGGACATAATCCGGGTAGCGATCTCGCCATCTTTGCTGGGGCTTATAAGCGGCATGATTCCTCTCCGGCGAAAAAAGAAGGGGACAATAAAAATCCGCCCGTGCCAAACTAGAAAAATAACAGGCTTTCCTTGTTCTCTTATTTCTTGGTAATTTTCTACTCCCAGGACTTTCATCCTGGCTGATTTGGCCCATAACCATAAAACCAGCTTCCCCAAAACTCCAACCATTCTCCATCGAAACTCACTGAAAAAAGACATCGACATAAATAATATAAAAAACTCAGTGAACAGTAAACAACAAAACACAAAATGTAGGGGCTTGATTTATCAAGCCCGCACAAGAGGAGAAAAAAGGGACAGGCTACTTTTTCTGATGTTGGAATCAGGCCTTATCTTAGGGAATGCTATAAGGACGAGATTGCGGGAAAATATCTTTTCCCGATGGCAAGGTCTGATCCCAAAGACTGTCCTCTATCTTACAGAAAAAGTAGCCTGTCCCCTTTTTCCAATCTTTTTCTAATTAATTAATTTCTCCTGTATTTTTCAATGACAACGCCTGCAACAAATCCTGCAAGGCTTAGACCAAGGCCATACGGAACAGAATAGGGCCATGAAGGCCAACTCAAGGAGAGAAGCTTTACTTCACACAAAAACCTGAGCAAAGAATACCCTCCACCCAGAAGCAGGCTTAAAAACCCGGCCATGGGCAATTTTTTCTTCAGAAAAATCATAGCAATACCTGGAATAAAAAGGCCTTCGGCCATAATTTCTGAAGCAAGGCCCAGGGTTTTCAAGATGCTTTGAAACCTGGTCGCCACAAGAAATGCAAATCCTCCTACAAATAAAGTCGAGAGGCGACTCACTAACACAATCCCTTTTCCTCTGCTCGAAGAAAAAATTTGCTGGTAGACATCTCGTGTTAAAGAAAGAGCTCCGGTGTTGATTGCAGTGTCCATGGTGGACATGACTGCAGCCACGATAGCAACAAACAAAATACCGCCCAGGAAAATCCCGGCCCTTGAGGAAATAATTTCAGAAAGGAGAGGCCCCTCAAGCTTCTGGGAAAAGAATACAGGAAGAGAGATCATACCGATGAAGACAACGATCCCGTAGAGAAGAAAAAAAGTCCCAGAAGCAGCGAACAGCCCAAAGCGTGCACTCCTGTCTGTCCGAGCTGCCTGAATCCTCTGCCAGGCAATGGGAGAGATTGTCCATGCCAGAGTAAAAGAGAGAACAATGAGAAAGTTCTTTTTAAAATTAAAGAAAAAATTGAAATAATTATCTTTCCCAAGCTCCGAAGCAAAGAGAGAAATATCACTTAAGGAGGAAAAATCCGAAAGAAAAAAGAAGAGCCCGAAGATTCCTGCTACAAGGAGAAAAAACTGAAGAGCGTCTGTGATTACTACGGAAAAAAAGCCTCCAAAGACAGAGTAAGCGAGGACCACGATTGTTCCCAATGCAAGACTCGTGAGATAAGAAATGCCAAGAAACGATTTCAAAAAATGGCCAATTGCTACCATTTGGGAAGCAGCCAGCACTGCCATGTACCAGATAATCAGTATGGCAGCCAGATGACGAACAGCACGGCCGTAGCGTAACTCCACAAGGTCCGGCAAACTCACTATAGGAAGGCGCCGAATGGGTCGGGCCAAAAAAAAAGCAAGGATAAGAACAGTAAGCACTGCCGGGACTCCCATGATCCAGAATGAACTTACTCCTGTCTCAAGGGCTTCATCAGCAGATACCAAGGTTGATGTCGCCCCGAACCAAGAAGCGGCAAGAGATAAATAGACTAAAAAGGCTGGAAGACGTCGGGAAGCAAGAAAAAAATCCTCTAGATTCTTCATCCTCGTTGAAAAAATGAAACTTACGAGGAGGAGAAGAAAGAAGTAGGCAAGGAGAAAAAGGAAAAATTCAAGCCTCACGCAACAACTTATAACAAAAAAATCTATCTCTTGGCAATGGGGTCAGACTTGCAAAACTTGAATTATTATTTGTCTCCTTCTCGGAGAGAAAACTTTGTTTTTTATCGAGAAAAAATTCAAGTTTTCAAAACCTGATCGCGCTTATTTGACCCAGGTTACGCTATTTTTTTTATCTAGGAATAATTCAAGTTTTGCAAGTCTGATCCCATTTTATATAATAGATGCCATGAAACACATCATTGGCTTACTCATACTCTCCTGGCTTAGTTCTTCTCCTACTGTTGAAGATATCGCTCTTAAAGTAGAGAGGAAACTTCGCTCAGTCCAATCTATCCAATCTAATTTTAATCAAATATACTACTCTTCCTCGGTTTCTACCCCTCTGATAGAGAAGGGAAAATTTTATTTCAAAAAACCAGACTTGATGAAATGGGAGTATAAAGACCCGGAGGAGAAGATTTTCCTCTACAAAGAAGGAGTCTTCCTTCTGTATATGCCAGAGGATAAAGAGCTTTTCCGGAGTTACTCATCAAAAGAAAAGTATGAATCAGAGATCCTTTCTCTTCTTTCTGGTAAGAGGCGACTGAATGAAAACTATTTAATCGAGCCTAGCTCTTTCCCTTCAGAAAACAGAAAGGCGCGGCAGCTGAAATTAACTCCCAGAGAAGAAGGTGAATACACGTACATCCTTCTGGAAATAGACGAAAAGACCTGGCTTATCCGAAGAGCCATTTTTTTTGATTGGGCCGGAAATAAAAATGAGTTTAAGTTTTCCCAGATAAAGACAAATGTTCGATTATCTAAAAAGGTGTTTGAGTTGAAAATACCTGCAGATGTTGAAATTATCGAGGATGAATCAGACAAAAAAAGTGAATGCCCCTAAAAAATACTCCAAACCTAAACCATCTCCGCCCATTTTCGTATAAACTTTTGAGGACAGGATGTCCTCCATGAATGAAGATAAAGAACTCGTCGAAAGGACAATCAAAGGAGAGAAAGAGGCTTTTGAAATGATTATCCAAAAGTATCAACAACCCCTGCTGAACTACATCGGCCGCACGGTTGGAGAGCATGAACTAGCTCTAGATTTTACCCAGGAAGTATTTATAAAGACATATTCTTCTCTTCACTCCTATAAGCCTCAGTATAAATTCAGCACCTGGCTTTTCAAAATTGCATCCAATTTTATCATTGATTACTGGCGAAAGAAAAAAATTGATGCCTTCTCCCTTGACCAGCAGGAACAAGACAGCGACCTTCCTCCTCTTCAAGTTCCAGATAAGGAACCTTCCATCGTGAAAAAGTTTGAAATCTCCGAGCTCAGGGAAAGAATTGAGCGGACCTTAGAAAAAATTCCAGCTCCTTTAAGAGAAGTGTTTGTCTGGAGGCATATCAACGAATTCAGCTATGAAGAAATGGCAGAAATAAAAGGCTTGCCTGTAGGAACGATCAAAAACAGAGTCTTTCAAGCCAGAGAATTAATTCGAACGCGCTTGGAGGAGAAAGCATGAAATGCCTCAGCATTGAACAGATTTATCTTTTCATAGAGAAAGAGCTTCCTCTTAGTGAAAATAAAAAAATCGAAGAGCACCTGGCTACCTGCCGAAAATGTAAAAAATGCTCTTGAAGAAAGAAGGCTCTTGCTTCAGGCCTCAGAAAATCTCCCGCTCTGGCAAACACCTCCCGATTTCACCCAGCAGGTCATGGCTAGAATTTTTCCGATCAGAGTTCCCCTCTCTGCATGGCTCACAGCCGCATATGCCGGTTTCGGCTCAATCATCTTAGCAATCTTTATCCTTCTTCTAGTTGCAGGTCAAAATTTCTCAAGTCTTCTTACCAGCCTTAATTATAGCCTGTGGAATTTCGTAAGAAATCTTTCTCCAGTCTTTGTGAAACTCTTTAAGGTAGCATCTCTTTTTGTCAAAACTCTTCAACAGTTCTTTGAATATATCATCAAAGCCTTCGCTTCGTTGACAACTATCATAAATCCCCAAGTCCAGATAATCATTATCACAATCGCCATTATTTTAATCGCTTTCTCTATCTATGGAATAAAAAGAAAAATATTGATCGGAGAAAAAACATGAAAAATAAGATATTGTTTGTCCTTATCCTTCTTTTCCTTATCTCAGGATCTATCCCTCTCCAAAGTCAGCAGAGCTTTACCTTGAAGAAAGATATCGTTGTCGCTGAAGGCGAAGTCCAAGATAATATCGTCACTTTTAGGAGAGTAGTCCATATAAACGGAAGAGTCAAAGAAGGCGTTATCGCCTTCGGAGGAGAAGTTATTATAACTGGCGAAGTAGAGGAAGTAGTTTTAGGATTCGGCTCAACCATCACTCTGGAGCCCACAGCTCGCATCAGGGGAGATGTCGCCTCTATAGGAGGCACACTCATCAAAAAGCCCGGGTGCATTGTCGAAGGAGATACGATT
>JAUWJP010000106.1 GCA_030607635.1 Candidatus Aminicenantota bacterium | reverse complement strand
TCGATTGTGATGTAGGGTGAGAGTTTTTTAGCCGACAAGAGTTCTCCATACTCCTGCCCTTTGAGAAATTGTCCGATGTAAACCTTATGTTTGTACCCGGCTGCCCGAAGGGCAAGGCCCAGAGCCGCAGTTGTTTTTCCCTTTCCATCCCCTGTATAAACCTGAATATAGCCCTTAAATTGTGTCTTCTCTTGCATTATTTTTACTATATTTTAATCCCCTAACTGAGTCAACATGAGAATTTTAAAATTGAAGTACTTATGCTATAATCTGCGGCATGCTGGATTCAAAATATATGCTGGAAAACGCTGATTTTGTAATAAAAAAGATTAAAGCCCGAGGAATTAAGCTCAGCCTCGATAAATTTATAAAGCTTTCCCAGGAAAAGAAAAGCTATTTAACAAAAATTGAAAACCTGCGTCATGAAAAAAACAGGGCTTCTCAGCTCGTAGCCCAAAAGAAGAAGGAAGGAAAAGATCCTGCTTCGGTCATTTCAGAAATGAAAAAGGTGGCTGGAGAGATAAAAAAACTGGAAGAGAAACTGAGAGAACTTGAGGAGAAGCTGAGGGAAATCTCGCTCTCCATTCCTAATGTTCCCCATGAGTCTGTACCTGAGGGCAATAGCTCTAAAGAAAACGTCGAAGTCCGGACGTTTGGCGAGAAGCCGAAATTCTCTTTCCCTCTCAAACCTCATTGGGAAATCGGCAAGAAACTGGGCATCTTGGATTTTGAGAAAGCCGCCAAGATTGCAGGTTCGAGGTTTGCTGTTTATTTTGGCGCAGGAGCTAAGCTTGAAAGATCATTGATCAATTTTATGCTTGATGTTCATACGGAGGAAAATAAATACCAAGAGGTGATCCCACCTTTCATAGCCAATGAAAAGAGCCTGATAGGAACAGGGAATTTGCCTAAGTTTGAAAATGACCTTTTCAAGCTGCGGGGCTATCCTTGGTACATGATTCCTACCGCGGAGGTTCCTCTCACTAACCTTTATCAAGACGATATTCTTGAAGCCGATTCCCTCCCGAAGAGATTTGTGGCTTACACTCCATGTTTCAGACGGGAAGCCGGCTCCTACGGGAAAGATATAAGAGGACTTATTCGCCAGCACCAGTTCAACAAAGTTGAGCTCGTGATCTTTTCTTTACCCGAAGATTCTTACCGGGAACATGAAAAAATGACCCTGGATGCTGAGGAGGTTTTAAAGAGATTGGGGTTGCACTACAGGGTGGTTGTTCTCTGTACCGCAGATATGGGCTTTTCAGGGGCTAAAACCTATGATGTGGAGCTCTGGATGCCTGCCCGAAAGAAATACATGGAAATTTCCTCCTGTACTAATTGTGAGGATTTCCAGGCAAGAAGAGCCAATATCCGTTTTCGAAGAAAAGAAAAGTCGAAGCTGGAGTTTGTTCATACTCTGAACGGTTCCGGAGTAGCTTTGGGAAGGACAGTCAGTGCTATTCTGGAAAGTTATCAACAGGAAGATGGCTCTGTTGTTATTCCTAAAGTTTTGCGGCTTTACATGGACGGCCTGGATAAAATTACCTAGGAGGGATGGCCGAGCGGCTTAAGGCGGCGGTCTTGAAAATCGCTTTCCGGGCAACCGGAACGGGGGTTCGAATCCCTCTCCCTCCGCCATCCATAAATTTCTTGTGGTTCGATTCATAAAACCCGCACTTTTGATGATTTGCTAGAAATTTTATCAATTGTAAAGCATTGATTCATATTATGTAGGGGCTTGATTCATCAAGCCCACCTTATGTTTTTCTATGTAGATACTTGATTTATCAAGCGTGTACTGAATACCAAAAAATGGCAGTTGCTTGCTGATTAATTTTGATTACAACCTAAAAAATGATAGAATAGCATAGCCATCAAGAGTACCACGGAGAGGTGCTGGAGTGGTTGATCAGGGTCGCCTGCTAAGCGATTGTTCCGATTAATGTCGGAACCGTGGGTTCGAATCCCACCCTCTCCGCCACTGCAACCAATTCGATATTGAAGCGAATTTCCTTTTGGTGCTTGCCACAAATCCCCCAAGTTTTATCTAAATTATCACCCTCTGAAATTGCTGAGTGAGCTTATCGCGCTCAAACAGTCTGGTCAAAATGCTGATAAAATGTTGTATTATATAAAAATGTTATTAAGAATAGGTCATATAACCTATAAAAGGAGAACAAAACAATGAGTCACCACAGGCTATTTCAAAAAATGGTTTATCTGAGCCTAGTCGTCTTACTCCTGAGTGGATGCGCTGTTCCATTATTGGCTAGAACAATCCAATCTGAAGAACAAATAAAACAGGACCCTGTGAAAATAGTCTATCAATCCATTGGTATATTCCATACTGAATTAACGCCTCAAACGGGATCTCCCAGGCAGGGAATCCTTCAGACTGAAATTAAAGGTACTATTGAAGTGTATCCAGAATATCAGGAGGCACTGCGGGATCTTGAGAAATATGAATACATCATCGTAATCTATCATATGCATCTTTCTAAAGGCTGGCATACTCCAGTTCGACCACCCAGCAGCTCACATACTTTTGGATTGTTTGCCACAAGATCTCCAAATCGTCCAAACTCTATCGGTTTTAGCGTAATAAAACTTAAAAAGGTTGAAGGTAATATCCTTCATGTAAGAGGCATTGACGCCTTTAACAGAACACCAGTTCTGGATATCAAACCCTTGCTTCCTTCTATTGATTGTCCTGGTGGGAAAATTAATCTGGATGTTGAGAAAGAAATTGGATTGAAACAGAAGAAATAATCACCTATTGAAATACCGAAATTATCTTATCACGATTTCTTTTCCTCACCCCATTTAGGCAGCTTGAACTGTTTGGGCTTGGATTTTAAAACTTCTTTAAGCCATTCCGAGGGATAGCCGATACCACGAGGTCGTCCTCTATCATCTTTGACATAGCCGTCGTTGTATTTTGTCAACAGGTACTCACCCAGTTCGATCCAGCGTTTGACCACCTGCTCTCCCTGGCTGACTGAATAGTTAGTCAAATATTGAACCATGAGCTTCGGGTCTGTTTTGTATAACTCGAGAGCTATTTTCTCAATTGCCGGCTGAAGAGAGAGGAACTTAGCTTCCAGGGCTGTCTGGATTTTTTGAATGTCTTGAACCATGTAGGAATACTTCAGGTTGGCATAGTTGGCCACAAAATTAAACACCCACCAGGCTGAATCCCATGAAAATTTTTGGAGATCCCCAACAGTGAATGGCTTGGGCAGATCTTGAATGCAGCAGTAGAGGGGAATATAACAGGTTGTATACGTGTCGTCCACGCCGTACCAGTAGACACCGCCTACGGCATCTGGGAGCCATGCCCGGGACTGAGAAATGAAAGAAAACCCTGTCTGTTGTGTTGATATGGGACGCTCCCAGCTGTGTTCGACACCGTCCACTTCCCAGGTGAGATCTCGACAGCGAACGGGGCATCCGAACGGCCCGGCATCTATCCCTTTGGTCATGTCAAAATCAGTTCCCTCATAATGGTCACGCATGATATTCATCACATCCTGCAAGGAAAGCTTCTGGTCAGGCTTGATCCACAAGGGATAAGGCTTGGCGCCCTTTTTGCCGCGCTGGAAATCTGGGGAAAAATTCTGAGATGGTGCGCTTCGGCGAAACATACTCCAGACGCGGGCAGCACAAGTCCTGAGTGATGAAGGCTCTGGAGGATCGTAGGCATAACGGAAACTGAACGGTTTTTTGGATTTTTTATTATAATAACCTTTCTCCTCAGCAAAGGAGATAACATTTGCGGAGTAAATACAATTTTCGGGATCGTTTAAAGGGAACTCCCCGATGCGGGACATATTGGCATGGGCGGAAATGTATCCGTCTGGAATCTGCAGCGCCACCCAATGAGCTCCTTTTCCGCCCGGTCCCGGACCGATCATCTCCATGATCCAAGCTTCCTTGGGATCAGCAATGGAAAAGGATTCCCCTGTACTCGCATACCCGTATTCCTTGACCAGTTCAGCCATGACTTTAATAGCTTCCCTGGAAGTTTTGGCTCGCTGAAGGGCAAGTCTCATTAAAAAGAAATAATGAAGGAGACCGTCTGGGTTTCGCAGTTCCCTACGGCCACCGAAAGTTGTTTCACCAATAGCCAGCTGGTGTTCATTCATCAAGCCGACAACGGCAAAAGTATGGGGGACCTGTTCGACCTTGCCCCTGATCTTGCCGTCTCTTCCCTTGATTTCTACGGTTGAGCCGGGATCATGGTCTCGAGCAGGAATATATTCAAGATGGGGAAGGAATTCCCCGTCACAGGTATAAGTAATCATGACCGACCCGTCTTTTGAGGCTCCTTTTGTCACCAAAAAGCTTGAGCAGTTATCGTCAGCCCATTGGTTAACCGACAATAAAATCAAGAATAAAAGAATAGCAGGGAAAATGAACTTTTGTTTCATTGCTAAATCCTCCTTTTTATATTGATATGTTTTCTAAAACTTAAGGTATAGCTAAGAAAGAAAAAAATCAAGGTGCTTTTGAATCCGCGTTTTGACCAAAAGAAAGAAGTGTATTGACAATCTCCTCCTGACTTAACTTCGTCCCATCCAGGGGAGAATCGATGATCCGGAAGTTAAAAAAGGGGCAATTCCCGTCGTACCAGCGGAAAGTAAAAGGTTTTCCTGTATTAATCCTCTTTTCAGCCTCCTTTTCATTCAGCAAGTCTCCGAGTCCTCTGAGATTCACCTCTTTCTCTGGGTCGACTCCGAGAATGTATCTTTTGTTCCAAAAATTTGTTACGAGCAAGCCGAAGCCTTCCTGGAGCGGAGAATTTTCCCTGTCTCTCTGGGCCCAATCTTTAAGAATAAAGCTTTGTGGATTTTTAATGATAAGGCCATCGACTTTCTTCTTCCCGCTTCCTTGAATCAGGGGTAAATAAAGAATGATTTTCCTAGCTCTGCTAATATCAGATAGATAGCTGAAATAATCATCTTCCACTTTTCTCATTGCCAATCCGTATCTGTCAATTCCTGAAAAGAGCTCTTTATTCTCAAGGATTTCATGCCCCTCTTCTGACTTGGAATATAAGAAATTCATAAATTTTAAGCCCTCTCTTACCCTTTCGCGGTTACTCTCTTCCTCTCCTCTTTTTATTTCGGTAAAGAGTGAACGAAGAATGGAGTGTGGAGTACAAGTAAGATCAATATCCTTGGGCAAAGCAGAGGAATCGACCATCCGGGCATACTGAGCTATTTTATCCATAGAAGAATTGATCTTGCCTGTTTCTATAAGTTTTGTGGCGAGGAAAATAGAGGAGTTAGAATCAAAGTCAGGAAGGCGGTGTGTTACGATTCTCAGTTTAAGGGAATCTTCTTTTTTTTCTGCCGGGCTCTCCCTAATGTGATCCAGGACAAGATTAGGATACTTCGCGATTAAAGATGCTGTGCATTCCACTTCGGCCTCAGAATGGTGGTGGTCAATAACCCCTGGCACGGTTTTCATCCCCACATCCAGAATTAAAACGCCTTTTGCTGGTCTCAAATCCTCGCCATAATTGACAAATTGATAGGTGATTTCCATTTTTTCTGCGTTCATTTTAGATGGTGACAGTTTCTATCTTTCTTTTATCATTATTTGGTACTATTTGGCAAAAAATGAAAAAGGGGACAGGCTACTTTTTCCAGATTATAAAAGTTTTAAAGGTCTGACCCCATCTGCATTATAATTATGCAAGTTTTGCAAGTCTGACCCCATTGTTTTTTTGTTGACAACGGAATCGTTCTATTATATTTTTTTAAGAGGTAATACGGAAAAAGCTGAAATTAGTGGTTTTATGGGTGGAGGGATACCGGTTTTCAATAAGAGGTAGCGCACCAGTTTCCTTTTAAGCAGGTTATATTTAGCTGATAATTCCTCCTCGGTTGAGATGAGCGCTCTAACCTTCTTAGATGAGGAAAAAAAATTAGTATTCACCTTGAAAAATCCTCTTTACTGATGATTGACAGCAAGCGAATCCTTTGCAATCATAAAAGGACGTTATGATTGTCTTACAGAACTCAAAAAGAGCATATACAGCCATAAATCTGGAAAAATGAAAAATATAGGTAAATACAAAATTACCAGTATACTCGGAAAGGGGGCCATGGGAATTGTCTATAGAGCTCTTGACCCCGATATAAATCGAGAGGTGGCTGTCAAGACTAGACGTTTCGATTTGGTCTCTGAGGAAGGTGATAGAGAAGAAATGAT
>JAUWJP010000121.1 GCA_030607635.1 Candidatus Aminicenantota bacterium | reverse complement strand
TGGCTCTGCACGACGTTTCTCTTTACCCATATTGCATAAAATGGCCCCTTTATTCGTAATGATGACAGGATCATGCACATATATGGAATCGAGCCCCGTCTTATCATTTTGCGTAAGATAGTAAATTTCAGGGATGGACTTCTTCAGATATTCAACGAAATTATCATACTCCTTGAGTGCTTTATCGTAGTCTGGAGAAGCCAAATAATTCAACTCTTTCCATTGAGACTGAATATTATCTTGACCTATGAAGGCATCTTTAGGGTGTTTGAGCAAAAGACTTTTGATCTGATTAACCTCGGATTGACCGCCAAATTTCATTATTTTTTCTCTTTATAAATCATTTTAGATAAAAAGATCTAATCCCGGATTCCTTTTTCCTACTTAAGCTGTTTTATCCAGATTTTTTTCTCCTGATTTATCTATGATTCCGCCTCCAACAACCACATTCCTATCGTAAAAAACTACAGCCTGGCCAGGAGTGATAGCCCTTTGTGGTCTCTCGAATTCTACCAAAATCTGATCTGTATCTAAGGAAGTGAGAAGGGCTTTCGCTTCCCTGTGTTTGTATCTGATTTTAACCTTTACATTCAGCGGCTTTGCTATTTTAGCCTTGGAAATCAAGTTCACCTGGACAGCCGAAAGAGTCTTTTCATAAAGCTGGTCAGAAGGGCCGACAACGATTGTATTTGAATCACTCTGCATAGAAAGAACATACAGCGGTTGGGAAGCAGCTATTCCCATTCCCTTCCTCTGGCCGATGGTAAAATGCGCAATTCCCTTATGTCGGCCTAAAACTTCATTCTTGAGGTCTAGGATAGGCCCGGGGCGGAAAGCTTTAGGAATTCTTTGGCGAAGAAACCGGACATAATCATTATCAGGAACAAAACAAATCTCCTGGCTTTCATGTCTCTGAGCCACAGAGAGACCTAATTTCTGCGCTTTTTCTCTTACCTTTTCTTTTGTGAAATTTCCGATCGGCATCAACGTGCGAGCGAGCTGATCCTGAGTTAAAGGATAGAGAAAATAAGACTGATCTTTCTTTTTATCCCTTCCCTTTTTGAGAAGATACCGCTCTGATCTAGTATCGTATTCGACGCGAGCATGGTGGCCGGTAGCTAAATAATCTGCTTCAAACGCTTTGAGCTTTTTCATCAGAAAATCGAATTTAATATATTGATTGCAGCGGATGCAGGGATTGGGAGTACGGCCTTTGGAATATTCCCCACAGAAGTTTTTAATCACACACTTGTCGAACCGATCTCTAAAATCAACAACATAGTGCGAGATTCCCAGAGAAATGGCAACGCGATGGGCATCTTCGGTTGCTTTCCACCCGCAGCAGCTTCTTAAATCCTCCGACGTGCAATAATCTTTGGGCAGGGAGAAGAGCTTCATCGTTATCCCAATGACTTCATATCCCTGCTCTTTGAGGAGAGCTGCGGCCACCGATGAGTCCACTCCCCCGCTCATGGCTACAACTACTTTTTTTTGCTTCATCTTCTTCTTGTCTATAGGATACTAATAATCTATAGGATACCAAAAAAAAGCCAACACGCAACATTATTTATTGGCATTACGAGATTGATTGTCATCGCGAATTTTATTGGCATTGCGAGCGAAGCGAAGCAACCTCATAATTTAAAAGGAATAAGTAGCCTGTCCCCTTTTTTATCTAAGAAAAACCAAATTCATACAGTTTATTGATATATTCAAAAAGGCGGGTTTGATAAATCAAACCCCTACGTAAGAAAAACCAAATCCATACAGTTTATTGATATATTTAAAAAGGTGGGTTTGATAAATCAAACCCCTACATTAAACAAGGGGGATAATTCTTTTAATTGTTTTTATCTATTACTTTCTAACCTTTTATTTTTTGACTTCTTTTTTGACCTCTTTTTTGGCTTCTTTCTTTTCGCACATTTCTTTCATCTTGACTGACATTTCCTGAAGTTTCTTCACAACATCTGCATTCTTCGAAGTAATCTTTACAGCAATCCCATCTTTTAAATTCTCTACGTTCATCTCAACATCCTTAAGGCTCATCACTTCCATCATGGGGTAGCAGGCTTTTTCTTTATGCTCCATTTCCATATGCTCTTTATCCATGTGTACTTTTAGTATCATCTTCTTTTTGTCCATCATCTTTTCTTTGTGCATATGAGCTTTCATATGTTCCATCGGCATCATCTTCTTCTCTAATTCCATCCCACACTCAGGGCACTTACCCGGCTTATATGACTTTACTTTAGGGTGCATGGGGCAGATATAGACTGCTTTCATCTCGGTTTTTTTCTCGAGACACTTTTCGGGGTTCTTCACGAACTTCTCTTTGCATCCTTCGCTGCAGAAATAGTAAGTCTTTCCCTCGTATTCATAGGTAATCTTTGCATCAGCTTTTTTGATCTCGTGACCGCATCCAGGACAAACAACTTTCTCTCCGGCTTGTAACTGGGCAATTCCGACTAACACAAAAACAAAGGAAAATGCCAAAAATAATACTAAAATTTTTGAATGTTTAGTCATTCATTCCTCCAAAAGTAAATTAATTTATATTCTTACCTATTTGATAGATATTGTCAAGACTATTCTATGTATCCAGTTAAAATCCTATTAAGAGTGAAGCAACTATGATTGAAAGAGTTATAAAATTTTTCTTTTTCTGAGCCAAAATCATTCCTCTCCTCTTTCCTCTTTTCTCAATATTATCTTATCCCCCTTTAACAATAATCTTTTCCTCCTGAATTTCTCTCTCTTTAACACCCGCTGATGCGGACTTTCTTCTTGAGAAAAAGAAGTACCAGTTAACTAAGACTATGAGTAAAACACCGAAAACTGTGACGATCAATTTTGCGGGCATATTTAACCTCCTTCCAGTATCAAAGTTTAACTCTCCTCAGTCTCAAGGAATTGGAAACACCCGAGACAGAACTAAAGGCCATGGCTGCTGAGGCAAAAATCGGGTTCAAAAGAATCCCAAAAAAAGGATAGAGTACACCAGCAGCTAGGGGAATGCCTGCAGTGTTGTAGAAAAATGCCCAGAACAGGTTCTGCTTTATGATCTTTATCGTTCGTTTGCTCAGCTCAATGGCGGAAACAACTCCCCTCAGGTCGCCTTTGATTAACGTAATATCCGAAGCTTCCATAGCCACATCCGTCCCTGAACCTATTGCTATTACCACATCGGCCTGAGCCAAGGCAGGAGCATCATTTATTCCATCCCCCACCATTGCAACTCTTCTTCCTCCGGATTGAAGGCTCTTTATCTCATGAACCTTATCCTCGGGCAGAACTTCTGGGAGCACCCTATCAATCCCAGCCTTTCTGGCAATAGCTTCAGCCGTTTTCTTGTTGTCTCCGGTAAGCATGATTACTTCTAATCCAAGTTTTTTCAATTTCTCTACAGCTTGCAAAGAATTCTCTTTCAACGTATCGGCCACTGCAATCAATCCAGCTGCCTTGCCTTCAAGGGATACGTACATCGGCGTCTTTCCATCACCGGCGAGCTCTTCTGCTTTCTCTTCTAAATTCCTCACCACTATTTGCTGCTTTTGCATCAGTTTTAGATTCCCCAGGAAAACTTTTTTCCCATCCACTACAGCCCCAATCCCATGACCTTCAATGGCATTGAAATTCTTAGGATCATGAAGCTCGATCTTCTTCTCCTTTGCTCTCTTTATGATTGCCTCCGCCAAAGGATGTTCAGAAACCTTCTCAGCACTGGCTGCGTATTTAAGAATTTCTTCTTCAGAGTAATCGTTTTGGGTGACTATATCCGTAATCTCTGGTTCTCCCCTGGTTAAAGTTCCCGTCTTATCAAAAACTATGGTATCAAGTTTATGGGCTGTTTCTAAACTCTCGCCTCCCTTGATCAGGATTCCTTTCTCAGCTCCTTTGCCAGTTCCCACCATGACAGCTGTTGGTGTGGCCAATCCCAGGGCACAGGGACAGGCAATAATCATTACAGCCACAAAAGTTAATAGAGCAAAGGTTAAGGGAGGAAAAGGTCCAAAGTTAAACCAGATGACAAAGGTAGAAATGGCAATGGAGATAACAATAGGGACAAAGTAACCAGAGATGACATCTGCCAATCTCTGGATGGGAGCTTTAGAGCCTTGGGCGTCCTGGACAAGTTTTATGATCTGAGCAAGAGCTGTATCCTTCCCCACTTTTGTTGCCTGGAATTTGAAACTCCCTGTTTTATTAATGGTAGCACCTATGACTTCATCCCCTGCTTTCTTTTTTACTGGAATGCTTTCTCCTGTGATCATTGATTCATCGACCGCTGACTTTCCGTCTTTGACAATTCCATCGACCGGAATCTTCTCCCCTGGCCTGACAATAATCGTATCTCCGACTAAAACTTCTTCGACCGGGATATCAATCTCTTTTTCCTCTCTAATGACACGAGCTGTTTTAGGACTTAGTCCCATAAGCTTCTTTATGGCTTCTGAAGTCTGTCCTTTGGCCCTTGCTTCAAGAAGCCTTCCAAGGAGTATCAGAACGATGATAAGCGCTGAAGTGTCGAAATAGACCTCGGGTTTTATTCCTCCTGTTTCAAAGAAAGAAGGAAAGAGCGTTGCTGCGACACTGTAAAGATAAGCGGCTGAAGTGCCGACAGCTATCAAAGTGTTCATTTCAGCGTTTCTGTGTTTGAATGCCCCCCAGGCTCCCTTGTAAAATTGCCCCCCAATCCAGAACTGAACAGGTGTAGCAAGCGCCCAGAGCACATAAAAATTACCCAGGAAGGAAGGAACCCATGGAAACCAGTGGCGGGAACTACCCAAAAATATCAAAAGACCCAGGACCAACCCAGCTATAAACTTTATTTTCAATTTTTTGTACTCTTTCTCCCGGATGAGTCTTTCCGGATCCTCTACTTCCTCTGAAGGGGCGAGTTCAAGGACCTTGTAGCCTGTTGATTCTATAGCACGCTTTATTTCCTCGAAATTCGTCTCAGAGGGAAGATATTCAACCTTGGCCTTCTCTGTAGCTAAATTCACCACAGCTTTTGTCACTCCTCTGGTTTGAAGAAGAGCTTTCTCTATTTTCTGGACACAAGATGCACACTCAATACCTTGAATAGGAAGTTCTAAAGATACAGTGCCCACCTCATAGCCGCTTTTTCTTACAGAAGAGATAAAATCTTTTGGCTTAACCAATTGGGGCTGAAATAAAACAGTAGCTTTGGAGGTAGCAAAATTGACATTTGCCTTCTCAACTCCTTTTAAACCAGCCAGATCACGTTGGATTGTTGCAGCGCAGCTGGCACAGCTCATCCCCACGATAGGAATATCGATTCTTTCAGATTTGGTTTTTTCCATTATTTAAAGTTTTAGCTTCCTTTCAATATTTTCTGAAGTTCTTTAAAACTTCGATCACTTCATCAATCTTTGCCTCTTTGTCCTCTCTATTACCTTTTAGAAAAGAACCCTTTACACATCCTTTAAGGTGTCTATTCAGGATATTCTCTTCGACACGCTTTATGGCCCCCACTACTGAAGATAACTGCATGAGAATATCTATGCAGTATCTCTTCTCATCGATCATTTTTTGAATACCCCTAATCTGTCCCTCTATTCTTTTCAAAGGAACGATTTCATCTAAGTGAGTTGTCATTTGCTTTTTCATTCTAACCTCCATGTATAATATAGTATACCCCCCTATGGTATGTCAAGCTTTTTTTGGTTAAAAAAAACCCCAGATAATGGGTAGCTTTTCTAAATGCAAGCAAGAACTCAAGAAAAAATATTAATTTCCCTCCTCTATTCCTTATCAACTTGGGCCGATAATCCCTTGCTTTTGCTGAATTTCTTCATTGATAT
>JAUWJP010000146.1 GCA_030607635.1 Candidatus Aminicenantota bacterium | reverse complement strand
TGCCGCCCCAGTCTTCCGGAAAATTGCCAGCCTGATTCTCCGCCAACTGCACATTCCCAAGCAAGAGGAACAACTAAATACTATTATCGCCAAACGCCCCTTGAGGCAGGTCGAAAAATGAAACTCAAACACTAGCTCGAAGGAGTTCCGCGTGTGCGCGTTAACGGAAACGAGAGAGAAGAAATTCAAGGAATTGCCTACTCTTCAAAGGATGTTCAGCCAGGCTTTCTATTTGCCGCTTTAAAAGGAGAGAAAAAAAACGGCTTTGAATTTATCGATGAGGCTCTCCTCAACGGTGCCGCTGTCTTTCTTTCAGAAAAGCCCAAACCAAAAAATTTCGGGAAAATCTGGCTTCAAGCCTCTGACGCCCGAGAAGCACTCGCCTTATGCTCGGCCAATTTTTATTCTCAGCCCTCCCAAAAAATGAAAGTTGTCGGCATCACAGGGACCAAAGGAAAAACCACAATCACCTACCTGCTCGAGGAAATATTAAAAAAATCTCATTTCCTTCCCGCGGTAATCGGAACAATCTCCTACCGAGGTCCCCGTATAAAAATCTCCGCCGAAAGAACCACTCCCGAAGCTCCTGATTTGCAGAGAATGCTGGCGGAAATGCTTGCTCAGGGAGTGACACACTGTTTGATTGAAGTCTCCTCTCATGCCTTAGACCTCCGGAGGGTCCTGGGCATAGGATTTGATATTGCCCTTTTCACAAACTTAAGCGGTGACCATCTGGACTACCATCACACCATGGAAAGATATTTCGAAGCCAAAAAAAAGCTTTTCTTCCTCAACCATAAAAAAAGAACGGCAGTAATCAACTCCGATGATCCGTGGGGAAAAAAACTGATATCAGAGCTTCCCTCAGGAGTCGTCACCTATGGCCTCGGGCCGGGCGCGCACATAAGAGGCGAAAACATCAAACTCACCGAAAAAGGAATAGAGTTTTCGGCTAAATATCCAGCAGGAGAGCTCCCTGTTTCCTCGCCTCTTCTGGGTAAGCCTAACCTCTACAACATCCTGGCCTCGATTGCCGTGGCTCTATCATTGAACATACCTGTATCAGCGATAAAAGAAGGCATAGCCTCACTTCAAGAGGTACCAGGAAGGTTTGAGAAAATAAAAAATTCCCTTGGACTCCATATCTTTGTCGATTATGCGCATACTGACGATGCTCTCAAGAATTTACTGGAAACCGTTCGCGAGCTTAACCCCAAGCGCATCATTTTAATCTTCGGAGCCGGTGGAGACCGGGACAAAACAAAAAGACCAAGGATGGGGGAAGTTGCCGGAAATCTTGCTGACTGGACCATTCTCACCTCTGATAATCCTCGTTCAGAAGATCCCCTGGCTATAATCTCAGATATAGAAAAAGGTATTATAAAAACCGGGGCAAAGAATTACAAAATTCTGCCAGATAGAGAAGAAGCCATCGAACATGCTCTCTCCTTTGGAGAAAAAGGAGATTACATCCTTGTTGCCGGAAAAGGACACGAAAACTACCAAATCATCAAGGATGAAATCATTCCTTTCAAGGATGCCGATGTCATAAGAGGCATTCTTGGAATAAAGGAGTCAACCTGAAATTGGTTAATCTCCGCTTGAGCGAAACAGCAGAAAAAATGGGGGGGAAAATCCTTCAGGGCTCGCCCTCTCTCTCATTTCATAAATTCAATATAGATTCTCGTCTAACAGAGCCAGGTGAACTCTTTTTTGCTTTAATTTCCGAACGGAACGGCCATGATTTTGTCCCCGCAGCAGTCAAGAAAGGAGCTTCAGGTGCTGTTATTTCCCATAAGATAACCATCCCCGACAAGGACATCGCTCTGATTCAGGTTAGAGATACTCTCGAAGCTCTCCATAAACTCGCTGGACAGGTTCTCTCCGAGCACTCTGTCAAAGTGATCGGAATTACAGGAAGCATAGGAAAAACAACAACCAAAGAGTTCACCTGGCGCCTCCTTTCTCGAAATTTAAACGTTCTCAAGTCTGAGGGAAACTTTAACACCCAGTTGGGCGTTCCCCTTTCCCTTTTTAAACTGACGGATAAGCACGAGGTCGCAGTGCTGGAGATGGCCATGTCTGCTCCAGGTGAAATAAGAACTCTGACCCGGATTGCTCCTCCAGACATAGCAGTCATAACTAACATCAAACCCGTTCATCTCCAGTTTTTCAACTCCATAGAAGAGATCGCCTTAGCCAAAAAAGAGATTCTCGATGGGGCCAAAAATGACGGAATAGCCGTCCTCAACGGAGATGACCCCCTGGTCAAAAAAATAGCAGAAGATTGGAAAGGCAAGAAAATCTTATTCGGTCTTTCTGCGGAATGTGAAGTTCGGGCCCAGAACATCCAAAAAGTTGGGTGGGAAGGAATGTCTTTCGAGTTAAGATACGGAAACAGGGAGGAGAAAATAAGCCTTCCTTTCTTGTATGAAAGCCACCTCTACAATTTTCTGGCAGCTTCGGCCGCAGTAAAGGCTTTATCCGTCCCCTACGAGGATATTCTCCCTCAAATAATAACACTCAAGCTCTTCTCCCATAGAGGTACCCTCGTTTGCTTAGCAAAAAACATCAGGCTTATAGATGATTCTTACAACTCAAACCCAGCAGGACTCGAATCAGCTTTGAGGGCGCTGGCTTCTCTCCCTTCCAAGAGAAAAATAGCGGTCTTGGGCGATATGCTTGAGCTTGGAGAAAAAGAGGTTGAATACCATATCCAGGCTGGAAAACAAGTTGCAGAGTGGGGATGGGACATCCTGGTAACAGTGGGTATTCTTAGCCAGCATATGGCTGATGGAGCTCTTTCTTCAGGAATGCGGGCAGACCAAATTTTCTCTTTTAAAAATTCAGAGGAGGCTGCAGAAGAAATATTAACTCTCCTCCAAGAAGGGGATCTTATCCTGGTCAAGGGCTCAAGAAAAATAGAAATAGAAAAAATTGTCGAAAGATTAAAAATGGAAAGGCAATAACGTGCTTTATTATCTTCTGGTTCCGCTGAGAGAATTCTTCATTTTCTTCAATGTGTTCCGCTACATCACAGTAAGAACAGCCCTGGCCGGACTAACAGCCTTTCTTATATGCCTTATTTTTGGCCCATGGGTCATCAAGATGCTGAATAAATACCAGATAGGAGAGGAGATCAGCCCTGACGGACCCGCATCTCACCTGGAAAAAAGAGGAACTCCCTCGATGGGAGGAATTCTTATCATCGGGGCGACAATAATCCCTGCGTTTCTCTGGGGAGATCTGAGTAATACTTATATGAGACTGGCAATGAGCACCATGCTATTATTTGGTCTTCTCGGTTTCTGGGATGATTTCCTGAAAATCAAAAGGACAAAACCTAAAGGACTCATCATACGCCATAAGCTTTTTTTTCAAATTGGCATATCTGCAGTCATCGGACTTATTCTTATTTATCTTGGCTTTACAGGGGGGTTCAGCCTTCATTTGAGTCTTCCTTTCTTTAAGAAATGGTTTCCTTATTTTGGTTGGTTTTATCTCCCCTGGATTATGCTTATTCTAGTGGGGTCATCAAATTCGGTCAACCTTGCTGACGGACTTGATGGACTGGCCATCGGTCTTACTCTCATCAGTTCCAGCGCCTTTATAGTTCTTTGCTATATCGTGGGCCGCGCTGACTGGTCTGAATTCCTGAATATTGTCCGGGTTCCTGCTGCAGCCGAACTCACGGTGTTTGCGGGAGCTATGGCCGGCGCCTGCTTAGGCTTTCTCTGGTTTAACTGCCATCCCGCCCAAATATTTATGGGAGACGCCGGAGCATTATCTCTGGGAGGCACCATCGGTATCATCGCTATCCTGATAAAACAAGAATTTCTTCTTTTCATGGTTGCTGGAGTCTTCATCCTGGAAGCAATATCTGTTCTTCTTCAAGTTTCTTACTTCAAACTGACCGGAGGAAAAAGAATTTTCAAGATGGCCCCTCTCCATCATCACTTCGAGCTCATAGGATGGTCTGAGGAGAAGATCGTCATTCGGTTCTGGATCGCTGGAATCGTCTTTGCCCTCTTCAGCCTCACCGCTCTGAAACTGAGGTAAAATGAATCTGGAAGGAAAAAGAGTTCTGGTCGTAGGCTTAGGTAGTACAGGCGAAGCTCTCTGCAATTTTCTTCTCCATCACGGAGCTCGGGTGAAGGTCAGCGAAAAGAAGACGCCGGAAGAAATGGGTCAAAAAATCTCGTCCTGGGAGGAAAAGGGCGTTGCAGTAGAAACCGGAACACACGATCAAAAATCCTTCATGGAAGCTGATTTGATTGTGCCCAGCCCGGGAGTTCCCTGGCTCCCCGAGCTTGAAGCCGCCAGAGCGAACGGAGTAAAAATCATCTCCGAAATAGAGCTGGCCTACAAATTCTTAAAGGGAAAAATTGTGGGCATAACCGGATCGAACGGGAAATCCACGACAGCTACATTAACCCAAAAAATTCTGGAAGAAGGGGGACTCAAAACTTATCTTGCCGGCAATATAGGAACACCTTTGATAAGTTTTGTCGATAACAGCGAAGACGATCATATTTATGTTACGGAAATCTCAAGCTTCCAGCTTGTACATATCGAAGAATTCAGAGTCTCTATCTCAGTTCTTCTCAACATCTCTCCGGATCACCTGGACTGGCATCCTTCCTTCGCAGATTATTACGGGGCAAAAAAGAAACTCATCGTCTCTCAGAGAGAGCACGATATAGCCATTCTTAATCGAGATGATCCGCTGGTCTGGGCGTTAAAAGAGGAAGGGGAATTTCAGGTTTACGCTTTCAGCCGAAACGGCAAAGTTTACCCGGGATGTTTTCTTAACGGAGATTGGATCGTTCTCTCTAACAAAGAAGAGGAGAAGCTCATAAAAACTTCTGTAATTCCTCTTCTCGGAATCCACAACCAGGAGAACATCATGGCCAGTGCCTTGGTAGGTCATATCCTGGGCATCACGCCCTCCAGAATAAAAGAACCGATCAAAAACTTTCGAGGTCTTGAGCACAGGCTTGAGAAAGTTGCAACTATAAGAGGAGTTGATTTTTATGATGATTCCAAAGCCACAAACGTGGACGCTACCTCAAAAT
>JAUWJP010000016.1 GCA_030607635.1 Candidatus Aminicenantota bacterium | reverse complement strand
AGGTAAGCAAGGGGACGCTTCCCGGAACAGCCCCTCTCGATTCAACTCCTTCCCCACCCTCTGAGGCCTAATTCGGGGGAATATCATTGTTTAGATTAATTAAAGATGGTACTTCGAGGAACGTCCCCTTGGTTACCTTGGTTACTTTCCCGGAACGAAGACACCTGGTGCAAACCCATATTTGCCTGCTCCCTGAATCTGTCTTAGCTTTAACGTGCTGCAAATTCGGTTTCCATTTTTTTTTGGAGGCTTTATGAGAATGACTCACGCTGTGTCCAAAAAAAGGTCCTTTTCCACAAATCTTGCATACTTTTGGCATTTTCGTTCTCTTAAAGTAACTTTTTATACCACATCTTAAGCAAAAATCCAAAGATATTTTTAACGTTTAGCCCTTTATTAGGCTAAATTCCGTCTCTGCTTAAAGGCTTCCAGAGTATTCTTCATAAGCATGGCCACTGTCAATGGTCCAACTCCCCCAGGCACTGGAGTCAAAAACTCGGCTTTATCTATAACCTGAGGATGGACATCGCCTATAAGAGTATACCCTTTCTCCCTGAGGTCCTTCAGCCTTTTTTCATCCTGCCCAAACATTTGTTCTACTTTAGACTTATCTGTGAGATTGTTCATCCCCACGTCCACAACTACGGCGCCCGGTTTTACAAACTCCGGAGTTATGAATGCCCCCCGGCCTATTGCCCCAACAAGAATGTCCGCCTCTGATGATACCTGAGGTAGGTTCTCCGTTTTAGAATGGCAGATCGTCACGGTTCCGTTTTCATTGGTAACCATGGCAGCCAAGGGTTTGCCTACAAGACGACTCCTGCCTATAATAACTACCCTTTTCCCTGCAATCGGTATCTCTCGAGATTTCAAAAGCTCTATTATCCCCAACGGCGTGCACGGCTTTAATCCTTCCTGATTCATCATCAAATTCCCTAAATTAAAAGGATGAACTCCATCTACATCCTTCTCCGGATGGATAGAGGCAATTATCTCGGGAGCATTGAACAAGGATGGCAAAGGAAGCTGCACAAGGATACTATCCACATCTTCCCTGGAGTTCAACTCCTCGATCTTAGCCTTTAAAAGAGATGCTTCTATATCTTTAGGAAAGCATAGAATTTCTGAGTGGATGCCCAACCTTTCGCAGTTTCTCTCCTTGGTTCGCAAATAAATCTTAGACGCCCTGTTTTCTCCTACCAATATTGCTGCTAATCCTGGAACTTCCTTCTTCTGCTTCAAGTATAGAGCCACATCATTTTTTACTTTCTCTTTTATTTTTTTGGCCAAGGTTTTCCCTTCAAGCCAGCTACCCATGTCCTCCTCCTCTGTATCTTTTCTTCTCTATTATACATATGTCTCTTTTTTGTGACAACAAGAATTCTTTTCTCTCTGATATTTTACCCGATAATTTGGTATGAAATTTGCATATATAGGGTCTGGCCTTATCCCAGAGAATGCTATAAGGGCGAGAGGCAGGAAAACATCCTCTCCCAATGGCAAGGCCTCACCCTAGTGTATCTTGACGAAAGATTGAAAAAGCAGTACCTTAATTAATGTAGGCTCTGAATGCATAAAAAACTTACATTTTATCTTCTTGTTCTCCTGTTATTTGTAATCTCTTTTTCAAGCTGTGCTCGACAGCTTCTGGACAACCAGCTCTTATTTGGTATCCAGGCTGCAAGGCAAGATCTATGGGATGAAGCCATTTTTCGCTGGAAAAAAGTAGTCCTCTCCGACCCAGATTCTGCTGCTGCCCACAACAACCTGGCCGTTGCCTATGAAAAAAAAGGTCTTTGGGAAGAAGCAAAAAATGAATACGAGATCGCTTTAAAGCTTAGCCCCAGAAATGCCCACATAAAAGCCAATTATCAAAACTTTAATAAGAATCATGAACCTTTCAATAAAGACAAAAAAGATGAAAAAAATTAAGATAGTCCTGGTCCTTACAATCTTATTCTCTTTCTCCTGTGCTTCAAACGACTACTGGAAATTAAGGATTGAAGTTCCTGGTAAGGCTTCGTTCAATCTAGATCAATATAACGAAGTTGTCATCACCAATTTTTTGGTAAAGGAAGAAACAAAAGATTTTAATCTGAATCAAGAGCTCGTAGATTATTTCTCCTTCGAGGTCGGCCAGAACTTCAAAGGGACGGTTTCCTCAAAAAAAATCGCGTTTGAAAAAGAAGAACCGTTTAAAAATGAGGCCTTCTGGAAAAATTTATTACCAGACCGGAAAGAGGCTATTCTTTTCACTGGAGGCGTTCAGTACACTGAAGAAATCCGAAAGTCCATTTTACAAAAACAGAAAGACCGTTTTGAAGACCCCTTTGTTTCTAAAAAAAGGAGCCTGGCTGAGCGAAGATTCTACACCCTTAACCTTGACCTCTATATTATTGATGCCAAAACAGGAAGGGCCTTGTATAAAAGAAATTTCAAAGAATCCAAAGGCTTTGAAAATCCAAAACAGACAGCACCTTTTGCCTTCTTTGAGCTTATCCAGAAAGTAAAGGCAAAGTTTTTCCGCAACATTCTTGGCGAAGCAACCATCCAAGAAAGATATCTTATCTACGATTAAACAAGGAGCGCTACCATGAAACAGTACTTAAAATACGTCTTTTTTCTCTTTTTCCTCATCCTCTGCGCACCCTTGAGTATTGCCCAATCCATGTATTTCCCTTACTACGGAAAAAATAAAGTCCTGTATGAAAAATTTAACTGGAACTCTTACAAGACTGAGCATTTCAACATTTACTATTACACCGATAGCATTAAAGTTTTAAAAAATATTGCAGAAATGGCTGAAAGCGCCTATCAAAAAATAAGCACAGATCTCAAACATCCGCTATCTGCTCCTGTTCCCCTTATTTTTTACAAAACATCTACGGATTTTGAGCAGACAAATCTTTTTCAACTGCCCGTAGGAGTCCTGGGGGTTGCAGAGCCAGTTCTTTATCGTATCGCTATTCAAGGAGATATGACTCTTGATGAAATTCAGGATCTTATAGAGCACGAATTAACCCATATTTTCCAGTATGACCTCCTCTGGGGAGGTCCGGGCGGCGTGATGTATGCCGTGAATCAACCCCCGCTCTGGATAATGGAAGGTCTTGCCGAGTATAACACTGAGAACTGGTCTTCCTGGTCATCCCTAATCGTCAGAGACGCTGTTCTCAACGACCGAATCCCCGAGCTCTCAGCATCAGGGAGTCTCTACTCCCGCTATCCTTTGCCTCGCCCACCCGCCTATGACTTCGGTCACGCAATATATGATTTCATCGAGTCTAAACACGGAAAAAACGGGATAAGGGAGTTCTGGCACTCTCTGAAGCGTTCTCCTTTTATAGGAAAGAGAAATCCTATAAAAAGAGCCTTCAACATGGAGTACAAAGATTTTAATCATGAATTTAAAAAATATCTCCGCGCTAAACACAAGGATTTTCTTTTAAGGGAGAATCCAGAAGATTACAGTATACCTATTGGCCCTGAATTCCCGCCAAATCCTTATTATTTTTCCCTTTCCCATGCCGTTTCTCCTTCAGGGGACATCGTCGCCGTCTTGACCCAAAACGTTAAAGACTATGATATCGATATCGTTTTCATCTCAACGAAGGATGGCTCCGTCGTTAAAAACATAACAAAAGGGTACACTCTCAAGTACGAATACATTAAATTCGAAATTGACCCTTCGAAAGGAAAAGATATAGCCTGGTCCTCTGATGGAGACAGGATAGCTTTTTTTGCTCGCGCCGGACAAAAGCATTCAATCTTTATACTCAACGCCCTAACCGGAAAAATCCTGAGGAAGATTAAGATTCCTGTTGACCATCCCTCTTCCCTCTGTTTTTTCCCCGGGGGAGAGGAACTACTCTTTACAGCGTTTCATGAAGGATTTCATGACAGTTTCAAGATAAACCTTTCAACCGAAAAAATCCTTAATTTAACTGAAGACGACTTTTTCGAGAAAGCACCGATGATCTCTCCAGACGGGACTAAGGTGGCCTATACAATTCATCTTGATACTTATGACAAGCTTTTTCTCTCTCCCCTAAACGATTTGAAAAAAAGGACACAGTTGACTTTCGGGAAAGGGAACACAATCTCACCCCATTTTTCGCATGATTCTAAAACAATATATTTCTCGGGCGATATGAGGGACGCTTATAATATTTATTCCCTGAACCTTGAAACTGGAGAACTCACGCGTTATACAGATGTCAGGACCGGCAATTTCTTCCCTATCCCTCTTCCCAACGATCCGCAAAAGGTCATTTTTGCTTCGTTCAACAAAGGGGCATTCCAAGTTTTTAAAAGCGAGCTTGAAGGGGAAGTGGAAAAAACCATAACTTTTAAAGAGGCATCACCAGATGAGGAATTCAAGAGGTTTGAACCCATCATCTCTTTGGATATAGACAAAAAGGAAATTAAACCCTATAAAGGCATGGGCAAATTGTATCTTACTTCAAGACCACCCATTGACACTATCGTTTCCACTGACGGTTCGATCTACGGCGGTTCCGCCTTAAGTTTTTCTGATTTATTGGGGGACTATACTTTCTTCTTGATGGCCTACCAGGTAAGACAGTACCGCTCTTATCAATTTTCTTTTTTAAATCAAAAAAGAAGACTTCAGTACATGGTCAATGCTTTTCAATTTACCCAGTTTTATTACCTTAGCTCATATTATGATCCCTTTTACTACAGCCGTTATGAAACTCACTTTGATGCCATAGCTACCCGAAAAATCACAGGCGTAAGCTTAAGCACTTATTACCCTTTTAATAAGTACTATCGAACACAAGCATCGATTGGTTATTATAACTACGAAGAAAATTATCTCTATCCATCTCCTGGTACATATGGCCAGTTTTGGAATGGAAGCGTACTTTCAGCAAGTTTCTCCCTTATCGGGGAAACCACTCGCTTCAAAAATCCCTACGGACCAATTGCTGGAAGCACTTTCAAGCTATCTATAACTCAAGCCCTCCCAGTTTCCAGCAGTTTTTTACAGAACACAACCTTTGAAACAGACCTTAGGAAATATATCAAGATTGGTTCAAATACGCTCTTTGCTTTTCGCTTTAAAGGCTTTTTCAGTCGAGGAAAAAATCCATTTGTTTTTTATTGGGGAGGAAATAACCAGGTCCGTTCCGAAAATTATTATAGTATTGTCGGCAACGAGGGGTGGTATGCAAACCTTGAATTCAGGCTCCCTTTGATAAATGCAGCCTCGACAATTATCGGCCAAATAGGGCCTGTCCGGGGAACCCTTTTCTTCGATATCTCTCGGTCAAAAATCAAAGGATATCCAGCTATGTTTGCGATGGAACTTACTGGATGGGACGAGGAAGGACTGCCAGAATTTCGCGGAATTGACGCCGTTGGATCATACGGGTATGGGTTTCAATTTTTCTTCCTCGGTCTTCCGGTACATATTGAATTTGTCAAAAGACTTGAGTTTCCAGATATATCAAAACCCTGGGATTTGGACAAAAAAGGGGATTTCAGGACTAGATTTTGGATAGGATTTGATTTTTAAAAATTTAATATAAATTTCTTGAAATCCACCCACAAGAGTGCTATAGTAGCCAAGCCTTCTCAGCCATTAACCAGCATACAACGAAGGTTTTTCCACATTTGTGGATAAACCTGTGGAAATCTAATACACAAAAATGGAAGCTAAAGATAAACAAAACCCTTGGCTTCAAATCATGGATGCTCTCCAAGAAAAGATCGATAAGAATAGCTATGAAACCTGGTTTGAGCCAACATCATACATAGGACAGGAAACCAACTCCCTCTACATAAAGGTTCCTAATTCTTACTTCAAAGACTGGCTTTCTTATCATTATTCAAGCATGATAAACAGCTGTTCCCAGGAACTCTACGGGAAAGTTTTTAACATCAAATTTATCTTTGATGAAGACTCCTCGGCTTTCATGCGGCGCTCCCCTCAAGAGAGAAAATCAAAGCGAGGAACTCTGCTAAATCCAAACCTAAACCCGAATTATACTTTTGAAAATTTCGTAGTTGGATCCTGTAATGAATTCGCCCATGCAGCCTCCACAGCAGTAACCAAGAATCCTGCAAAATCATACAATCCGCTTTATATCTATGGCGCTGCCGGCCTGGGAAAAACGCATTTAATGAACGCTATAGGACATTTTATTGTTCTCAATAACAGCGGGTTGAAAGTATTATACATAACAACCGAGCAATTTATGAATGACCTGATTAACCATCTTCAATACGGGAAAATACTTTCCTTTCGCCAAAAATACAGAAATGTAGACGTGCTCTTGATGGATGATATTCATTATCTTTCTGGAAAAGAAAGGACAAAGGAGGAATTTTTCCACACATTCAATCATCTTTACGACGGCCAGAAGCAGATAGTTATCTCCAGCGATTGCCCCCCTAAAGAAATCCCTCATCTTGAAGAAAGATTTCGTTCTCGTTTTGAGTGGGGATTGATTGCGGACCTTAAACCCCCTGACATCGAAACAAGGATTGCCATCCTCAAAAAGAAGTCAGATCTAGAAGGAGTCGATTTACCTGAAAGTGTGGCCCTCTACATTGCCGATAAGGTTCATTCCAATATAAGGGTTTTAGAGGGATACTTGCGGCGAGTTATTGCCTTCGCTTCTTTGAAAGGTGAAAAAATTGATTTAGACCTCACAAAAGAGGCATTGAGGAGCTTATTAGATTCTTCTTCGACTGTAGTGACTATTGAAAAAATTCAAAAGATCGTTTGTCATCAATTTAAGATAAAACCCTCTCAGCTTAAATCAAAAAATAACTCACCAAAGTTTGCTTTCCCTCGTCAGATTGCCATGTATCTCTCCAAAGGACTAACAAAAGCTTCTCTTCCTGAAATCGGCAAAAAATTCGGTGGAAAACATCATACAACTGTTATCCATAGCATAAGGAAAATAGAAAAAATGCACAACGAAGACCCAGAATTCAACAAAGAATTAAACAATCTGATTAGCTATATTCAATAGAAGAATCAGTGCTTTATAAAGTATTTTCACTTTTCATTTGCTTTTATTTACTTTATTACTTATTTTAAAAATATATTAAATTAATATTATTATATTTTAGGAAAAGGTGGAAAAATGAAATTTTCTATTCAAAAAAAGGATATTTTTACTGAACTTCAACTCCTTCATGGAATTGTTGAAAAGAGAAACACAATGCCGATTCTTGCCAATATTCTGGTTAGTGCTTCAGGCAGTGAAGTGGAGCTTAAGGGCACTGACCTTGAGGTTGGCTTGAAAACTCATTTTCCAGCTACCGTTGAGGAGGAAGGCTCTATAACAATATCAGGAAGGAAGGTTTTTGAAATCGTAAAATCTCTTCCTGATGGTGAGACAGTTACCTTCAAAGAGAGTAAAAATCTTACTATGGAGATAACATCCGGAGCAAGCGAGTTTAAAGTTCTTTGCTTGCCCAAAGAAGATTATCCTCAGGTTCCGGAACCCAAGTTTGAAAAAAATATCGTTCTTCCACTGGATAAATTTCAAGACATGATAGACAGGGTCTACTATGCCATAACTCAAGAACAAAGATACTATTTGAGTGGTGCCCTCTTGATACTCAAGGATAATTCGATGGAACTGGTGAGTACAGATGGACATCGACTGGCATATACTTCAAATGCCATAGAAAAAATGAAGATATCAAATGAAATAAGGGCAATCGTGGCCAAAAAGACATTGAGTGAGTTGAGAAAATTTGAGGATGATTCGATAGAATTTGACCTAGATGAAAGCAACCTTTTTTTTAAGGTGAAGAACAGGACGTTGATTTCAAGGATTATCGAGGGAAAATTTCCAAATTATGAAGCTGTTATCCCTAAAGACAACCCTAACACTTTCACGGTTTCAAAAGAAGAAATAACAGACGCGGTGAGGAGAGTTTCTCTTTTTTCGACAGAAAGGTCCAAAGGAATAAAATTTTATTTAGAAAAAAACAAGATAAAACTTTTCTCATCCAATCCAGAGATAGGAGAAGCTCGGGATAAAGTCGATGTTGATTATACGGGAGAAGATTTAGAAATCGGATTTAACTCTCAGTATCTCCTTGATTTCCTGGCTACAGTCAGTGCAGAAACAGTTCGTTTCGAATTTAAAGACACAAACAGTTCCGTTCTTATGAAACCTGAAGTTGAAGAGGACATAGAGTATGTATATGTACTCATGCCCATGAAATTATAAACGGGCGTACTGGGAGGAAAATCCCTAAAGGCATTTTTTTCATCTCCAAATCACCGGCTTGATAAAAAAAGGGGGCGTTTATAACCAATTCCTGAATCTATATAACGAGATCCTTTTTATTGAGGACCCTTGAGTTCTGGAAGAAAATGATAAGGAGCACAGGTAGTCCGTTTTCCCCCTAGGGAGATGCGGGGCGCGTAGAATATTATTCTAAAAAAACTGCGCCTATCCCTAGCCCTCTCGTTTTTTCACTATATTTATGATCACGGGAGAGAGAGATGCTTTGTTTTTTGCCCGGAAATAACGAAAGAGGACAATACCAGCTATAATAAGAGCAAAAAGAAAGCCAAGAAGGCTGGACACCGAGGAGGTGAAAGGCAAGAGAGGAGAGAGCAATGATCCTAATGCTATTCCCAACAGAGAAGCAACGAGAAGCGATCCAAAGAGCAAGATCAAGGCTCTGCTGTATTTTGTATCCGGGATTTCAATCTCAACTTCATCGCCAGGATATGCCCGCAAGGGATTCCTGGATGTAAGGAGACCTTTTGATTTGTTTTGTCCGATGCACAAGCTTTGAGCTGCACAATTCTGGCAGGACTCGATGAAACACTGTACTTCTACCTGGGCCATATCCTCTTCTGTAGTGACAACTATTCCCTTATCTCTCATCTTCCTTCTTCAAGCGGCCGATGGCGCCTGTGGGACATTTTTCAATTTCAGGAATTTTTTCCGGATCTATTTTTTTATAATTGGTTATTTTTGCCAGATTGTTTTCGATGACGATGGCTTCCGGACAGGCCCGGGAACATATTCCACAGGCAATACAAGCATTTTTACAGACTTTTCTTGAAACGGGTCCTCTGTCCTTGGAACGGCAGAAGACGATAATTCCTTGAGAAACAGGATGGAGTTCAAAGAGGTTTCTCGGACAGGCCTCGACACATTTCCCGCAAGCGGTGCATTTATCTTCTATTACTGCAGGAAGCCCTTCTTCGTTCATATAGATTGCGTCAAAAAGGCAGGCTCGAGCACAATCTCCAAAGTGTAAACATCCATAAGAACACTGTTTATTTCCTCCGATTAGGTGAGCAGCATCGCAGGTTGAAATTCCGATGTATGTCCCGCTATTTTTAGCCGCCTCATGAGTTCCCCGGCAGTGGAGACGAGCCACTTTTTTCACAACGTCCGCAGCCGAGACTCCTAATATCTCAGCAATCTGTTTTACCCCTTCAGCGTCACTAACCGGACAGCTGCTGGGAGTGGTTTCGCCTTTAACTACAGCCTCAGCAAAAGCTCTACATCCTGCGTATCCGCAGGCTCCACAATTGGCTTGGGGCAAGATCTTAGCAACTTGCTCTATCTTCGGATCCTCGTAAACTCTTAGTTTTCTGTAGGCAATAACAAGTCCGAGGGAAAAGAGGAAACCCATGACCCCCATAGTGATGATAGACAATAAAACTTCCATTATTTTATCATCCCCACAAAGCCCATGAAGGCAAGAGCCATAATCCCAGCGACAATAAGAGCAATTGCCGGTCCTTTCAAAGGCGCTGGAACATCCGCCAGATCAAGCTGTTCTCTAATTGCTGCCATGATGATAATGGCCAGAGTGAACCCTAAGCCTGAGCCGAACCCGAATATGACAGTTTCCGCAAAACCATAATCTCTCAAGGCCGCAAGAAGCGCCAGGCCCATGATAGCACAGTTCGTTGTGATCAGAGGGAGATAAATGCCCAGCGCCTGGTAAAGAGGAGGGCTTATCTTACGGATGAACATTTCTACAAGCTGGACCAAGGAAGCGATAACAAGAATGAAGGATACGATCTTGAGATAATCAAGCTCATGCGGGATAAGAATCCAGTGGTTGATAACCCAGGAGACAACAGCGGTGATAGTCATAACAAAGGTTACGGCCAGGCCCATCGAGAAAGCGGAGTCGATTTTTTTAGAGACTCCCAGGAAAGGACATATCCCCAGGAAGTAATAGAGAACGAAATTATTTATCAAGATGGCAGAGATAAAAATAGCAACAAGTTCCATTCTTATTTCCTCGATTTTGTTCTGCGTTCAATCTGCAAAGCAAGAGCAAGAAGGATGCCCAGAGTAATAAAAGCACCAGGAGGAAGGATCATTATAATCCAGGGCTCGAACCAGGCTCCCATGACTTGATATCCAAAAAACGTCCCCGCTCCCAGAATTTCTCGGATCGCACTAAGGATGAGCAAGGCCAGGACAAATCCCGCACTCATGCCAAGCGCATCCATTAGAGAGCGCCCAACTGTGTTTTTTGAAGAATAAGCTTCTTGACGGCCCAGAATAATACAGTTAACGACGATTAAGGGAATGTAGGGCCCCAGGCTTTTAGAAATAGGAGGGAAAAAAGCAGCCAGAAACCGGTCTGCCACGGTTACAAAAGTGGCGATGATAACAATGTAGCTGGCAATCCGGACCTGGCTTGGGATGAGTTTTTTTATGGATGAAACCACAAGAGAACTGAATATCAGGACAAAAGTTGTTGCCAATCCCATAGCCAACCCATTGATTACAGCGCCTGTCACGGCAAGTGTCGGGCAAAGGCCGAGGAGCTGGCGAAAAACAGGATTTTCATCCCATAAGCCCTTGATGAATTCTTGTCCGGCGGCTTTAGTTGACATCTTGGGCCTCGCTGCTGAGCTTCCCTTCTTTTATTATTTCCCTTACTTGTTCCAGGGAACTGTTGACTATACTGAGGACGGCTTCAGAGGAAATCGTGGCACCTGTGATGGTATTGATTTCCGAAGGTAAAAGTTTCTCTGCTGCACTGACCGCAGGCTTGCGGAGACTGATGGTTCCGCTGCAGTCTCTGTTTTCCCAGTACTTTAAGAAAGAGTCGCGATCGGTGATCTTTGCTCCCAATCCTGGCGTTTCCTTCTGGTCAAGGATAGCCAGCCTGTTTGTCCTTTCAAGCGATGTGTTTGTCCCTAACATGAGGGTGATTTTATCCTGAAAGCCAATTCCTGAAGCATGAATGGCAAAACCTACAAGGTTTCCTTCTTCGTTCTTTCCACCATAGACAGAGAGATCTCGTTCTTCGTACAATCTCTGGCTGCTAACTGTTCCGGGAACGACTTGGATGATAGCTTCTTCTATTTCCCGCTGCTTGTTTAAGGCGATACGTTCCTTTGTCAAATGGCCAACAGTAGCCAGGAAACTGCCAGAGAGAAGCCCGATCGAAGTAAGGACAACAACCATTCGAGTGGACAGCTTCATCCCTTGCTCCTTTCCCCAAGGATCCGGGGTCGAGTATAGCGGTTAAGAAGCGGAACAAAAGCGTTCATAAAGAGGATGGAATACATCACGCCTTCTGCAAAGCCGCCGAAGAGGCGGATCAAGCCGATAACAATGCCTATTCCCAGGGCATAAATCCACGTGCCAAGAGGAGTGATAGGTGAAGTAACCATATCCGTAGCCATAAAGAAAGCCCCGATCAGGAGGCCTCCGGCCAATATATGAAAGAGGGGAGAGGCATATTTTTCTGGATTGGCGAGCCAGAAGGCCCCTGTAAAAGCCGTAAGAGAGAGGAGGATGCCTAGAGGAATTCGCCAGTCAATCACACGACGGGAGAGCAGGAAAAGGCCTCCCAGAATAAGTACAAATGCAGAGGTTTCTCCCAGGCAGCCGCCGACATTTCCTATAAAAAGGTCCTTAAGAGGAGTGAGGGTGCCTTCAGCTATCGCATCCTGGAACCTCAAATTTCCCAGTGGAGTGGCAAAGGTTGCGGTTTGGATTTTTAAGGTCGCAGGAGGAATCCAGGTCGTCATGGCCACAGGAAAGGCAGTTTGTAGAAAGGCTCTTCCTACCAATGCTGGATTAAAAATATTATAGCCCAGGCCTCCGAAAACCTGCTTTCCTATGGCAGTAGCCACGACTGCCCCGATAATAGCCAATTCTAAAGAGAGAGAAGGAGGAAGAGTCATCGCCAGAAGTATTCCTGTAATAACAGCCGACCCATCACGGAGGGAATGAAGAGGCTTCTTCCTCAACCAGAGGAAGAGTGCTTCAGTTACCAGGCAAGCAGCAATGCAGGAGAGAAGCAAGGCAAGGGCTTTAAACCGGAAGAAATAGAGGGAGGCAGCGACAACAGGGGCAAGGCTTGCAATCACGGCATACATGATTTTAGGGACAGAATCTTTATCCTTGAAGTGAGGGGAAGATTGAAGGATGAAAGTATTATTGGTCATTAAGCACTCTTTTTTTGTTTCAAAGTGATAATTCTATTCTTGCCCACGCGCATCCAGTGAACAAGGGGAATCTTTGACGGACATATATACTGGCAGCAGCCACATTCAACGCAATCCAGGACACCCCATTTTTCAGCGGCAGTCAAATCATCGAACTTGACATATCTTGCGAGTTGAGTAGGAACGAGGGTCATAGGACAGTTTTCTACGCAGCGACCACAGCGGATGCAGGGGTATTCCAAGCTAGGACGAGGAGCTGCCCAGGCCAATATGCCAGAGGTTCCCTTGACAACCGGTACATCTAAAGACCACTGGACGATTCCCATCATCGGTCCTCCCATAACCAGAATATCCGCATCTTCCTTTAATCCTCCACAGAATTCAACCACATTTTTAAAGGGTGTTCCGATCCGGACGAGAAGGTTTTTAGGCTCCATGATTCCCTGTCCTGAGACTGAAATGACTCTTTCATACAGAGGCTTTCCCTTGCTTACAGCCTCCCAGATTGCCTTGGCTGTTCCTACATTCTGGACGACAACTCCCACATCAAAAGGCAGCCCGCCCGTTGGTACTTCCCGGCGAAGAAGAGCATAAATCAAGTTTTTTTCGGCCCCCTGCGGATATTTTGTCTTAAGAAGGGCGACCTCTCCAGCAAAATTTTGAATTTTATCCTGGAAGATTTCAAAGGCTTTCTTTTTGTTGTCTTCTATGCCCACAATGATTCGCTTTGCTCCGGTAGCGATGCGTGCCAGCTCTGCACCCTTTAGAATATCCTCGGGCGCCTCCAGCATGAGTCTGTAATCAGAAGTCAGCAGCGGTTCACATTCGCAGCCGTTTATAATGATTGTCTCGATAGGCTTGTCTTTGGGTGGAGAGAGCTTCACAGCGGTGGGAAAAGCTGCCCCTCCCAGTCCAACGACTCCAGCTTCCTTGACCTTTTGGCGTATTTCTTCGGGACTAAAGGAAAAGGGATTTTTTGTTTCTTCTTTATCAGAAAATGGAAGGTCCTGACCGTCATTGGTAATCGATACAGCAGGGATGGGATTCCCTCCTGGATGATTGTAATTATCAACAGAGATAACCTTTCCCGAAACACTGGAATGAACAGAGGCCGAGAAGAGCGTCTGTCGTTCACCAATTTTCTGACCAAGGTGGACTTGGTCTCCCTTTTGGACTAATGGCTTAGCGGGTTTGCCAAAATGTTGAAGAAGGGGGATCATGACTTTTTCTGGAGGGGGGAGGGATTCTATGGCCTTCTCAGCCGTGAAATCTTTAAGCTCGGGGGGGTGGATTCCGTGGGCAAAGGTCTTAACCTTCATTGCATTAAAGTTAGTTTGAAAAAATGAGTATAAAGTTTAGTCATTATCTCATGGAGTTGTCAACCGTGGTTTGGCGTGTTTCACAACATATGTTTTATGATGGACAAGGATTGCTTTAAGCAAATAAGCGAAAGCAAGCTATTTTCTCGTTCATGCAAATTGTTGCATTCGATTTCATTAAGCTAGTTTCCAATTCAGAACTTTATATTTTTTATTAATTCCTTAATCCCGTAAACCTCCGCTACTTTATCCCAGTTAATCTCAGACCGGTCTTTATCAAGATCTCTCACGTCTTTCTCATCTCTTCGCTTCTCTCTAATTAATATAATCTCTCCCTCTGATTCTATCTTCTTGAATATTTTAGTCCTTTGCATATCT
>JAUWJP010000211.1 GCA_030607635.1 Candidatus Aminicenantota bacterium | reverse complement strand
TATTTTTCTGAGCTGCTGAGAAGAGTTATAGATTATCATGAATCGTTTGCTATTACCCGGAGAGGGAAAATGGCAGGCGTATTAATTGGAATTGAAGAATATGAAAGTCTTATAGAAACTCTGGAAATATTGAGCGATAGCGAATTAATGGAAAGCATTAAAACTGGGCTCAAAGATGAAAAAGCAGGAAGAATTCATGCTCATGAAGAAGTCTTTAAAGAATAAAAGGCTTGAAGTTTTTGAAAAAATACTCTATCAAGTATACGAAAGAAGCAAAAAGGAAGATAGGAAAACTTGATCCATCGATACGAGTAATCATTAAAAAAGCAATAGAATCCCTCTCATCAAATCCTTATAAGGGAAAATCATTATCTTATGAATTAGAGGGACTATACTCTTTAAGAACTTCTGATTATAGGATTATCTATCGAATAAAGGAAAAACAACTCATAATCATAGTGATTTCCGTAGGGCATAGAAAAGAAATCTATAAAAGATTGAGAGAAGTTATAACTAGAGACTGATGTACTCAAAATAGGAGGGAATAAATTATGGCACAGGAAAAGCTTGAAGATCGCAGTTTGGATAAACTGAGAAAAAGAAAGAAAATTACTTTCGTGATGCTGTGTTTAATAATCGGTGTTGCCATTGTAAGCATTATTGTTTCACTTGTGAATTTTATTGGGGAAAAACAGCTCGATACTGGAGTTCTAATTGGTCTTTTTGGATGCCTATTTCTTAGCATATTCTTTTATAAGGGGATAAAAAAAATTAATGGAGAAATTTCTAGAAGAAAAAGCCAGTAATTTTCTGCAGTTTAAAGCCGGATAATTTTTATCCTTCCTGAAATAGCAAGCGTTATTTTATGCTTTCCCCATGAATTCGAGATATAGATAGAAGCTAAATTGGACACGGTTCCCACCGGATGGAAGGTGGGGCTGTTGTTTGCTTTAAGAGTCACTCCCCTGAGAAAGTATTATCGCTCTCTCCTCCATTCATTCTGCTCCTCATCATATGTTTCGATGGCGTAGCTGTGTTGGTCAAATTTGATCCTGACTTTTACTCCCTCGAATATGGATTTATACCTGGCATAATTCAGGCGGGAGTTTATTTCCCGAACAGCACTATTAAGCTTGTACTTAGGAGCAAGGTTCAGGAATGAAGTTGAAGCCAGGCCCAGGATGATGCCCAGAACGAAAAAGGCCGCAAGTGCCTCCACAAGTGAAAATCCTCTTTTGCTAATCTCATAGCAGATTATCTTTTTGTTTTGCATTTAGAATTCCTTCCACTCCATAGGTTTAAAAAAAGAAAGACAAAGAACAGGCTTGGCTGTCTTCGGTGCATTCTGGACAAGATCACTCTCCTCTAAAAGGCGCTCGTCGAACGTGAATGTTAGTTTGTTTCCGTTGGATGTGTAATCCGAGGCATGGAGGCTTCCCAGAATATGAACAGTTTTTCCCTTTCCTTCTACGGCAAACCCCTTATCAGCGGCTGTTAAGGAGGCTTGAATTTTTATCTCCTGGGGAGAGTCTTTATCAATTATTATTTTTCCCTCTCTTTCAGTGTTTTCCATGAAATCCTTTCCCGTTGCAAAAATAATCAACTGGGAATTTCGGTCTTTCACATAGGGCACTTTATCTATCCATTTGACGCCCTGGTGAATAAGGTGGGAAGAAAGAGTGATTTTATCCGAGGAGATAATGGTCAAATTGGCGCCTTTAAGAATTGAGGGGATTTCTTCTTCTGTGACCAGGATAGATTGGCCTGAAGGGTGCATCACCCCGCCGCCGAGCGAATTGATCTTACCGTTGACTATAATTATACCCAGGGGGATAAGATCGTAATAAAGGACTTCCTCGGGTGTAGAAAAAATCGTTTTGCTCTTCTGAGGGCTGAACTTGAGAATCCAGCAGCCTTGCTCGGTAAGAAATGATACAACCTGGAAGTTTTCTTCGATGGCTGTGACCATCTCCTCCAGATCTCCCTGGACGTAAATCCCTCCCAGGCCCATGTCGTCTTTGATTAAATAAACTCCGTCTGGAACAGGCTCGTTTGTCTCTTCCAGGCCCAGGATGGCCCGAAGGCGAAGGTTGGAAAGATTCTGCGGGTGAAAGAATTTTATTTTCAGGGCTTTTTGCACCTGGGAATTTGCATCTTTGGGAATTAGATCTCCTTCAGCGAAGCTTATTTGAGGAGAGATGAGATTCTTTTCTGAAGGGAGAAAGTCTATTTTATTCTTTTCCATAAAATCATTTTTCTGAACTGGATCAAGCTTTTTGTCCACAAGTAACGGGATATACGGAAGAGGGAGGTTGCCGGCGAAAATTCCCAACCTGGCTTCGAGGCTGGATTTCCTGGCCTCTTTAAAATTTTTTATTTTTCCTTTTGATGAAATCTCCGTTTTGTAGGTAGCATGGAAATAATCTTCTTTTTCATCGATTTTTTCGAAGTAAAAATTTGTGATGCTTTCCCATCCGAGGTGTTTCCAGGCTTGGGAATTCTGGAACGGAAGGCGCGATCCAAGGAGCTTTTCCACTATTTCTGAACCTTTGTTTATCGTATCTTCTCTGAGTTCAATAGATTCGTGGGGGGAAAGAAGGGAGGGAGTCATCGTCTGAGAAAGCAAGTTGAGAAGATGATCGAAGCCAAGCTTTACTCCGTTCTCAGAAGCATAAGCGAGGAGTGTCGAGTTTTTTTTATAAGCGCTTAATTTAAGATAGATTTGAGAAAAATAAAGCATGCTTAATCCAAGCGTTGAAAAGATAAAAAAAAGAAATACGGCAACAAGAGTCATAGCGCCTTTTCTTGTTTTTCTCTTCTGGTCAATGCACGGCTGCCATTGCTGCTTCTGGCCAGCTTTCTGGTTAGCGTTCAGGCTATCGTTCCAATCAGCGTCTGAATGCCAGAGCCGCATTCTTGGGAAACACAGAAATTTCATATTTTTTCTCCTTATTTGACTCGAGCGCAAGATGCAGTCTCACAAGGACGGATGCTTCCTCAAGGTTAAAACCAAATAAGGCTGCATCTTCTAAAAGAGGCTGGGCGGGACTGGAGTTTGTCTTTCTTCTGAGAATATGTTTGTCCTTGTCAAGGAAGAGAGATATCTTTTTCAAAAGCAAAACTTGAGATTTTTCTTTTAGAAAGGAAAAATTCAAAGGAGAAGAGAGAATTATGCTTTTTTTGGTTACTCGAGATATTGATTTGACCTCTCCTTTAGTATGGTCAAAAATGCAGATCTCTCTCCCTTTTTTGACGTCACGAGTGCTTTGGAGCCTGATTCCTGTCTGTCCTTCGAGCAGGTCGTTGAGGGGAGTCAAATATTTTTCCTTGCTGAGGATAACCAAGGTGCCTTCATTCTGCGTTATTCCTTCGAGCAGTCCGAGCTCGATGGGCTCGAGAAGTCCCGAACCTCCGGCGAGAAGGTCGGTTTTCATTTTATCCAGGGCGGCGAGAGCTGCTTCGTTTGTTTCTTCCTTTGTCTTGAGCTTTAAAAAGATATTTCGGGTAAACCCAAAAAACTCAAGGCTGGCAAGAACAACAATAAGGAAAAGCGTTAGAGCAAGAATGCTCTCCATAAGGGAAAATCCTTTTTCTGAATTTTTTCGCATTTGTCCCGCTCTTTCCTCTCCTTAAAATCCTAGATCCCTCGATAAGAAAAGAACTATCCTGAGCCTTTTTTGAGGGTGATTCTCGGAGAAAATTTCAATTTCCACTTTTTTCATGCTTGAAGATATATCTTGGATTCTCCATTCTCTCCAGAAGGTCTCAAGAAGGCCTGCTCCTCTGACGGATTCCATATGGAAACCTTCTTT